>NZ_BAAAHE010000056.1 GCF_039525035.1 Sporichthya brevicatena | reverse complement strand
CAACCAGCTCGCAGGAACCGGAACCAGCTAACGGAGTCTCCATCAAACCCGGGGCGATTCAACACCGAACGCGCCACCCTCCTGGTCCGGCAGGGCAAGGGCCGCAAGGACCGCATGGTCCCGGTCGGGGAGCGGGCCCTGGGTTGGCTGGCCCGCTGGCTCGATGCCGGCCGCCCGCAACTCGCCCCGGACCCCGACGACGGGACGCTGTTCCTGACCGAGCACGGCGGCCGGTTGCGCCTGGACTGGCTCACCGAACAGGTCCGCCGCCATCTCAAGACCGCCGGGGTCGGCAAGGACGGCGCCTGCCACCTGTTCCGGCACACCTGCGCCACCGGCATGCTCGAGGGCGGAGCGGACATCCGCCACGTCCAGGTCCTGCTCGGCCACGCCGACCTCTCGACCACCGCGGTCTATGCCCAGGTCTCCATCCGCACCTTGCAAGCGGTGCACGCCGCCACCCACCCCGCCGGAGGACCCCGCCACCGACGGGGCGGACACGACGACGTTCCTTCTGCTTCTGCTCTTTCTGGACCAGAAGATCAACTCAAGAACCGCGCGCACCCCGGATCGGCGGACCGGTCATGACCCGGCCCGTCGAGTCGGCGAACACTGCGGCCGAGGCGATCCGGGCGCTGGGCCACGCGACGTTCCCGCGCGCCGGTGGGTTGGTGTTCCCCTCGGACGCCTACGACGTCCTGAGCGCGCTCGCGGTCCTCGCGGCCCGGCTGCCGCAGACCCTGGCGCAGGTCGGCGGGTTCCTCGACGCCGAGTGCGAGCACGACCGGGTCCGCGTCGTCGACGGCGAGCACGCCGGTGACCCGGTCGCCGCGGTCACGACCTGCGCGGTCCACCTGGAGACAGCGGGCAACGCAGCGCACCGGTTGCGCGAGGCCCTGGACGCGGCCGCTGCCGCGCTCTGCTGGGCCGCCGCCACCGACCCGGCCCCCTGACGGCCAAGGGCCTGGACCTGTTTCGGCCACCCGGCCAGGGCCCGGGCCGAAGGCAGAGGGCCCGGCCGGGCGCGCCGCCCGCAGGGCGGCGCTCTTGACCTGAATAGAGCCGTATTCGGCAACCCGCGCACCCGCCGACGGGCACCAACGGCGGCGGCACCGGCTGGCTCGTGATGAACCTGACGGCTCGTTCGGCAACCTTGTTCGGCAACGACCTCGGAGCGCCCACTCTTCTTGCTCTTCCAGAGAACCCGCCCCCGCGGACGCTATTCGGCAATCGCGACAGGTCGCTGACCAGCACCGATCCCGACCGGCCTGGAACGGCGACAACACGCGTTGTCGCGTTTCCGTCGGCAGCCCTCGACAACCGGTGTTGTCGGACCCGACCGGCACCCTGCCGGTCATGGCCAACCGCAGGCACCGCACCCCGAACCGTACGGCCACCCGGACCCGGCAACACGCGTTGTCCGCCCCGGCCGCCGTTGAGGCCGTTGCTGCGAGCGTCGTCCCGGCTCCTCGGCGGGCCACCGATCCGGCACCGGCAGCGTCAGCTCCGGGATCGCCTGCTCTGGTGGTTGCGGTCGGGCTGGGCCGGCTCGCGCAGCTGGTGGTCGCCGAGCAGCGGCTAAGAGAGGAACGGGCCGAGCTGGTGGACCAGCTCGTCGAGGCCGGGGTCGGGTGGCCGGTGATCGCCGCGGCCCTGGGGAACCTCCCGGCAGGCCGCCCGCCAAGCCCACCGGCGCCGACACGCCCTCGCTGGGGCATCCCCACACACGCCGGGCGATGTCAGAGTGGAGCGGTGAGCACCGGCCGGTCCCGACGCCTGTCCGCGGGCCCCTGCCGGGTGCTGTTTTTCTTCTTAGCCGCCGTTCTGACCTTGACCGGCACGGCCGCAACCGCGTCGGCGGCGGTCAGGCCCGCATTTGAAAACCGCGTTAAGGCGCTCAACGCCGCGGTGATCGCCGGCGTCGGGCCCAACGGCGACATCAGTGCAGGTCAGCGTCGGGGTGAAGCCCTCCCACAGCAGGACCTCGCGCAGAGGCATGGTGTTCACACCTACTACGTCCTCGCCGCATCCGATTCTGGGCCTACGACCGGACCCGCGGTACTCGTCCACAACACGGGCGGGGCGTGCCCCCGACCAATGGGCGTGCCCACCGACGAGAGCTGGGGAAATGCGAACTCCCTTGCGCGGCATTTCCGCGATCACGGGGCCGACTTCGGCGCAACGTCGGCGGAGGACTACGCGAGTCAGGCTTCCCAGTTCTTCCAGCGTGGTCTCCAGGGGGGCCTGCCGACGAAGGTCGACGCCGATGGGGTCATTCGCGTCTACGACCCGTCCTCCAATACGTTCGGGGCCTTCAACCCACCCGGTACAACACGCACGTTCTTCAAGCCAACGAGCCCCGGTTACTGGTCGCGTCAACCCGGGAGCGCGCCGTGAGTGCGGAATCGTTCAGGTGTCCGGTCTGCGGTTACCCCGGGCTTAAGGAGCCGCCTCGATCGGCACGGACCGGCGCTGGCTCTTACGAGATTTGTCCGTCCTGTGGCTTCGAATTCGGGGTAACCGACGATGATCGTGGGTTCACCTATGAGCGGTGGCGCGACGCCTGGGTGTCTCGCGGGATGCCTTGGGATAGTCACGACATTGAAGCGCCGCCGGACGGCTGGGATCCTCGACGCCAGTTGGATCAGATCGTCGATGGCGAACAAGCTCCGTAGGCCAGGCCCGGAGTTGTCGGACCAGCTCCGAGCACTGGTGGGCCTCCTCCTAGTCCTGGTTCTGTCCATCTGTGCGAGCGCCACGACCTGCGCTGCCCGAGTGGACCTAGATACCCAGCGCGCCCAGACCAGTGCGCCGATCTCCGCCCTGGAGCGATCGGCCGCGGCCCCGGGTCCTGCGACCTACGTCCCCTCGTCGGCGCACTACGCGCCAAACGCCGGTGAACGGTTCGTCGCGTCCGTGCCGTTGGGTGACTGGGCAGACCGGCAATCCTTCGACCTTGACCGCGAAACCGCGGTGCTCGGTGGATCAGCCGAGAGCGGCGCAGCTGACGAGTGGACCAACGAGCAACGGTATGCCGAGAAACACCGCAACTACGACGCCCCGGCTGACGTAATTCACACCTACTACATCCTCGCCGGCCAAACCCCGGTCCTCGTGCACAACGCGAGCTGTCCGCTTGCCCTACCTGGTCCGCGCCAGGTAGAGGCGTCGTGGGGACCCGCGCACCAGTACGGCCACGGCACCGGCCCTATGACAGCTATCGAGCACATCAACTACCGGCACGCGTTCGGCTCCGGCTTCGACAACGTGAGCAGATTTGCGCAAGGGACCGGTGCGCGGAGCATCCAGGGCTACGTCGACGAGGCACTCAGATACGGCAATGTCACGCAAGGGGGCGCCTCGATCCGTTACGACCTCGGTCGAACGATCGGCACTGACCAAGCGGGCAACCCGGTCACAGGTATCCAAGTCTGGGTCCGTGACGGGTACATCCGAAGCGCATATCCGGTGGCGCCGTGATGACGGTCGTAACGGAGTTCTTCCAGAACGAATTCAACGAGCACGTGGCGAGTGTGCTTCGTCGAGAACTCGACGCTGGCCGCCAAGTCGAGCTCACGTTCAACGTTTTCAACGTCCGACTGGATCCGCAGATGGGAGTGGTGACGGTTCAGGATGAGCTGGACCCCAACCGCTGCGAGGCGTTGGACCTAGCCGAGTTCGCCGGCATGGTGGAAGAGCGCTCGCGCAGGTGAACCTGGACTCTGTGGCCACCGCGCGGCGCCGCGCAATGGTGTCTCGTTTGTGGTGTGCGCTCGCCTTCCTCTGCGTTCTCATGGTGTCGGTTGGCTCGCCGAGCGCGACGGTGGCGACTGGGTCAACAGCCGAGATTCGAGGCAAGACTTCCGCCCCCGGGATCATTGCTTCTGCTGAAGTCAGTGAGCACAGCGGAGCGCAGCATCGGGACAAGATTTCTCCGCGGCCCGTCGTTTCCGGGGACGCGGACCAGCACGAGCAGACGGGCGTCTACGGCACGGGCTCCGAGTGGTTGGACGACAGGCGCGGGCCTCGTCACGGCACGTCGGCTGGAGGACACAACCAACGGGCACGTGACCCCATCCTGCGACCGCTTACGTCGGCGGAGCCGCTGGCCTTGGTACCACCGCCGAGGGCGCCCGTTGGAGACGCTCGTCTGGCCGGAGTGATCAATCGCGACGTGCAACCGGACGTAGTTCACACCTACTACGTACTCGCCGGCAACAACCCCGTGCTGGTGCACAACACGAGCTGTCCGGTAGGCGCGGCGAAAACCGTGGGCAGCGAGGTTGAAACCTGGTACCCGACTGGGAATGGGTTCTTGGGTCAAACCGAGGAAGTCTTCCTCCAACCGGGGCAGGTGATCGACCGATACGGGGGGAGTGGCCTGTCGAAGTTCTTCTCTCCGCAAGGCGTTCCCCCGGAGATGCGCGCGCTCCCGCCCGGCACCGCGAGCCAGGCGCTGCGCACATTCGAAGTGCTGAAGCCGTTCCCCGTTCAGGCCGGGCAGGTCGCTCCCGGATTCGGACAGCTAGGGCTCGGCACCCAGTACATGGCGCCGGTACGTCTGGATCTCCTGCTGCGTCGTGGCGTTCTTCGGGAGATCAGGTGATGGCTCGGCTGAATGTTCCGGAGCTTCCGGAGTGGACCTTCGGGGCGGATGAAGAGTCCGCTGGTGTCTATCGGGTCGAGGCGGTTCACTCACCATCCGGGCTTTCGGTCGAAGCTCGCGGCACCGACCTCGAGGTGTTGATTGACCGCTGCAAGGTCGATGCCGTTGAGCTCCTCGCTAGGGCCAAGGAGAAGCTGGGGCCGGAAGCCGGCGCCGGTGACGGCCCCGGCGCCGCCAGAGTGGACCCGTGAACACGAGCCGGTCGGCGCGTCTGCCCGCGGAGGGCAGAGCCCGGTCGTGGCGTCTGCTGGTTTTCTTCTTAGCCGCCGTTCTGACCTTCATCGGCACCACCGGGACCGCGTCGGCCGCGGCCGCGCCCGCATTTGAAAACCGCGTTAAGGCGTTCAACGCCGCGCTGGCCACCGGCGTCGGGCCGGCGCGCGACATCGCCGCAGGTCAGGGTCGGGGTGAAGGCCTTCCGCAGCTACGACTTGCGGAGGGGCGTGGTGTTCACACCTACTACGTGCTCGCCGGGGCTACACCGGTCTTGGTGCACAACTGCACAGTGGGTGTCGGTCGAGAGTTGGTTCCCTACGACTCGAATTTCTTGCTCGGTCAGATGACGGCAGGTGGTCGGGCATCCCGGTCGCAGCTTGAGGACTTCGGTGCTGCACAGGGGTGGGTGCGGAGTCAGACGGCCACCGGACCCGTGAAATACACCGATGAGAACGGCATCACTCGTCTCACGATCAAGCAGGGAAGCGCGCGGACCCCGGGCAGCGAAGGCCCGCACGTTGAGATGCGCAACGCTCAAGGCGCTCGACTCGTTCGGCAACGTGGTGTCTCGCAAGAGCGCAGGAAACCATACTCCGATCGTTTGGGACTGAACCGATGAAGCCGTATTGGGAGATTCCTGCGCTTGCCGGCATCTACCTGGAGGACAGCTGGGTGCTCGCTATCCGCGCCACGCCGGGGATGCTCGAGGTCGAACTCGAGGTGGTCCTTCGCGAACAGCATCCGAACTACGCTCCGCCGCGGACCGGCGAGCAGTACTGCTACCAGCGGGGCCGCCTGTCGTTCGCGTCAGTTTCGGAGTTGTATTGGACCGCACAGGGCGCTCCCGCGGCGACTGATACCTCGGGACAGGAGGACTACGGCTCCATAGACACCCTCGAGTTTGAAGAGAGTCGCTACAGCCTCATCGGGGACTTTGGGCGCATCAGTCTCGTGGCGCAGACACCTTCGCTTTCGTGGGACGAGGGTCCAATACCTGACGCACTGTCACATGCGTGAGTTTCCCAGGCTTCATATTTCGCAGAAGCAGCTGAGCGGCGGCCCGGATTCTCCTTCGCCCAGCGCTCCAGCGCCGCCGGTCAGGCGCCGGTGGCAGGATCGCCCCATGGCGGGCGCGCGGGGTGCCAGCAGCCGCGTGTGGGCCGCTTCGTTGCTTCTCTTGGCCGTCATTCTGACCTTGACCGGCACTGCCGGGACCGCGTCGGCGGCGGCCGGGCCCGCATTTGAAAACCGCGTTAAGGCGCTCGATGCCGCGGTGATCAGCGGCGTCGGGCTCAACGGCGACATCGGTGCAGGTCAGCGTCGGGGTGACGGCCTCCCACAGCTACGACTTGCGGTGGGGCGTGGTGTTCACACCTACTACGTCATCCTATCCTCGGTAGACGGCGCTTCGACCGGCACCGCCGTCCTCGTCCACAAGACCAGCTGCCCCACGGGGTTGGGAGTAGGCGATGCGCCGAGCCGAATCGCGGGCCCATGGAGTCGTTCCGACCTTCAGCGCGGCGCGTTTGGACAATCGCCACGCGGCCTAGGGAGTCCGCATCTGCATCACGCGGACCAGATGCCTGGGTCAGCGATCCACGAGGTCAATCCCCAAACGCATCGGCTGCCGGGTGTGCACCCGTCGGGAGCACATTGGTCGGCTCTAGTCATCGTCATGATCGCCCTCCTCAACTTGCTCAGCGCGGCCGGGAACGCGTCGGCGGTGTCGGGGTCCGTATTGGAAAACCGCGTTATGGGCCTCAACGCCGCCGTCAACGGCGGCCTGACCTCCGTGATCGGGTGCCGATCCTCGGGTGCTGGTGATCTGCGCGAACGTCGCGAGCAGCAATGGCGCCGAGGTCATTCGAGCTAACCCGATTCGATAGACGCGAGGTGCTGAAGGGTGCCCGGCTCTCGACCGACCGGTCTGCCGCGCGATGGTCAGCCGCGCAACCGATGCCTTGTCCAGGCGCCACCGCCGGCGCGGTGGCTCAATGGTTGGGAACCCGGTCCTCTCTGAAACGCGGTGACGTCGAGTGCGGGGCTTGGTTGAGCGTTCGAACGCGCTCGGACCCGAATCGCGGACTGGCAAAATCTCCAGAGCACATTCTTCGCCGCTATTCGCCGCTATTGACCCTCACCGCCCGCGTCGATCGCTATTCTAGCTCCCTATCACGGCGCTCCTCGAAATCGAGCAGACATGTGCATTCATTGAATGTACGGTGGGGCCCGGGCTGGGGTTTATGGGGAGGCCGCGGGCGGTGTTGAGTTCGGCGAAGATCGGGACCTCGTCGTGGCGGTACTACACCGCTGGGGTGGCTTGCGCGGCCACCGACTACTACATCGGGACCGGGGAGGCGCCGGGTCGGTGGTCCGGTCGCGGTCTGGGCGAGCTGGGCCTGACGGCCGGTGCGACGGTGGCCGAGGCGGAGTTGGAGGCGTTGTTCGGGCGGGCGCTGCACCCGGTGACCGGGGCGAGGTTGGGGAGGGCGTGGCGGGCCGATGGGGTGACCGGGTTCGACCTGACGTTCTCGGCGCCGAAGTCCGTCAGTTCCCTGTGGGCGTTGGCAGATCCCGATATGGCGAGTGAGGTTCGGGCGGCCCACCGGGCAGCCGTCGAGACGGCCATGAGCTACCTGGACCTGCACGCCTCCTGGTCGCGCAGCGGAACCGATGGCGTGGACCAGGTGGGCACTGCCGGGCTGGTTGCTTCCTCGTTCGAGCACCGCACGAGCCGCTGCGGTGACCCGCAACTGCACACGCACACGTTGGTGGTGAACAAGGTCCGCTGCACGGACGGACGCTGGCGGACGTTGGACGCGACGGAGCTGTACCACCACAAGAAATCGGCGGGGACGATTTATCAGGCAGCGCTGCGCAGTGAATTGCACGCACGCTTGAGTGTCGTATTTGCCGAACCGAACGCCCACGGCCAGGCTGAGATAGCGGGAATACCCGCCGCCTTGATGAAGCTGTGGTCGAAAAGGACCGCACAGATCGAACCTGAGGCGGCGGCCAAGATCGCCGAGTACGAGAATTCCTTTCACCGGTCGCTGACGGGCGCGGAGCGGGCCGCGGTGACCAAGACCGCGGTACTCACCACCCGCCCGGGCAAGTCCTATCCCGACCCCGGGAGCCTGCACACCCGCTGGGTGGCGGAGGCCCGGCGTGCCGGTCACGATCCGGCCGCCGTCGTGGCGGACGTCCGGGCAGCCGCCGACCGACGCGCCCGCGACGCGGGACCGGGCTCGGACGCAGGGACCGCGGCTGCGGCGGTCATGGCCGCGGCCGAGACGCGCTCGACGTTCTCCCGGGCTGATGTGGTTGCCCAGGTCGCCGCGAGGCTCCCGGTCGACGCCCGCGGCGCGGCTGCGGTGCTGCGGACGGTGGAGGCCCTCACCGATCAGGGCCTCGGGCTGGACGATGCCGTCGCCGTGGGCCGGCAACCGCACGGGGTCACGGCGCGGGCCTCGGACGCGCGGTGGGCCGGTGCGCAGGTGCTGGCCGCGGAGGCGCGGGTGCTGTCGCTGGCCGAACGGGGCCGGGCCGGCGGTTACGGCCAGGCCCGCATCGGAGCCGCGATGGCCGCCTTGGGCGACGCCGGACTTTCTGCCGGCACCGCGGGTGGGTTCGTTGACGGGCTCGATGGCGGGCAGTGGTCGGCTGCGTTCAAGCTCACCACCGGCGGGGACTTCCTCTCGGTGCTGACCGCGCCGGCGGGGGCGGGGAAGACCTCGACCTTGGGTGCCGCGACGCGGGCGTGGCAGGCGTGCGGGTACCGGGTGATCGGTCTGGCGCCGTCGGCGCGGGCCGCGGCGGAACTGGCGGCCGCGACCGGTGGGGTCGCGGACACCCTGGCGAAATGGCGCCTGGAGCACGAACGGCTCGGACTGCTGCTGCCCGAACAGCGCGCCCGTACCGTCCTGGACGCCCGGACCGTCGTGGTGGTCGATGAGGCCTCAATGGCCAGCACCCTGGACCTCGACGCCCTGATCACCGCGGCCGCTCGCCGGGCCGCCAAGGTGGTGCTGGTCGGCGACCCGGCCCAGATCGGGGTCGTGAACGGCCCCGGGGGGATGCTCGCCGCGCTGGCCGCGGCCGGTCACGGCCACGAACTCGGCACGGTGCACCGGTTCACCCACGAGTGGGAGGCGGGCGCGTCCCTGGCCTTGCGTGCCGGCGACCCCCAATCACTGACCGAGTATCAGAATCAGGAACGGTTACACGCCTGTCCCGATGGCGACGCAGCGATCGCTGCGATCCACTCCCGTTGGGCCGGCGAGCGCGCCCAGGGGCGGGAGGTGCTGATGATGGCCCGCACCCGCGCTGACGTCGACGCACTTAACCTCCGCGCCCGCAACACCGCGATGGCCGCCGGTGAGGTGCACGGCCCCGTGGTCCGGATCGGCGAACGGGACTGGCAAAGCGGCGACCTGCTCCGCACCCGCCGCAACGACCGCACCCTGATCACCGCGGACGAGACTGCCGACCGGTATGTCCGCAACGGTGACCGATGGCGCGTCTTCGGCGTCGAGGACTTCGGGCTGCGGGTCGAGCACATCCAGCGCGGAGACCGGGTTTTCCTGCCCGCCGCTTACGTCGCCGTCCACGCCGAGTACGGGTGGGCGAGCACGATCACCGCCGCCCAAGGCGCCACTGTCGACGTCGGCCTTGTGCTGGTCCGGCCCGGGATCGACCGCGAACACCTCTACGTCGCCCTCACGCGCGGCCGGGCTGCGAACCACGCCTACATCACCCCCGACGCCGTAACCGGGCCGGCGCCTGCCGAGGACCATCACGGCCTGCCGTCCGTGAAGGGGTGGGCCCGGTCCTCACTCCAACACCAGGCCCACGAGGTGCTCAGCGACGCCCTCACCCGCACCGGCGCGCAGGACACCGCGCACACCGTCCGCGAGCGGGCCCGCGACCACGTTCTGCGCGAGCAGCGCCGCCTTGCGGAAGAAGCCGCGAGCGGGGCGACGGAGATGGTGGCGGCGCCAACCGGGCACACCGCCCTCGCGGCGTTGCTCGCTCAGGCTGAAGCGCGGCGCTCCGAACTCGCCCGTTCCGCGCTCGAGAATCGCCGGGCCGAGGACGCAGCGCGGGCCGAGTTGGCCCGGACGCCTGGCTGGCGTCGCGGCCGCCGCAAGATTCTCACCGACGCGATCAGTTCCCGGCAGGACGCGTCCAACGAGGTCTTCCGCGACCGGGCGCAGCTCGACCGGGAGATCTACGACCTGAGCCGGCAGGTCCAGCGCGACACCCGCGACCGCGAGTACGACGGGAACCGGCGAGACCTACGCGCCGCCCGGCCCCGCGCCGACCCCATCGAGGGCTACCTCGCCCCCGCCAAGAGCGAACAGTGGCGCGACGGCGTCATCGCCGCGGCCGGGCATGACACCACGGCCGTGCTGCGCCGAATACGGGAACGGCAGCAGTCCAATGCCCTCTCCGTCCGGCGAAGTTCCGCCGCTCTCGACTTTCGAGAGCTCGGTCGGGATGACACCCCGGGGATCGGCCGGTGACTGGCGCCCCCGATGGCCATCGGCCCGCGGCGTCCGCTTGGCCCGTGGTTGTCCGTGGCCTGGGATGGGTCTGACCTGGGAGTTTGGGTGTCCAGCGCTGGCCGTCGGCGTGACCAATTCATGACCTAAAGAGCGGCGAAAACAGGTCTACGAGGGCACCTAGAGGTCAATTTTGACGACGGGTCAGATCTGGATCAAACGCCGTCTGACCTGCGAAAACGCTGGAGCGGGTGACGGGAATCGAACCCGCATGACCAGCTTGGAAGGCTGGGGCTCTGCCATTGAGCTACACCCGCAGTGGTGCGGGGGACAGCCTAACGGCCCGGGGGATCACGCGCTGTGACCGTTCGTCCCGGTTCCGGCCGGGGCGGGCGCAATCCTCCGTCCGGCCCCTTCAGATCACCCTTCGAAACGCCGACAACTCGGGGCGAGAAGTCGAGGGGGGCCCATCAATGTTCACACCCGAGCACGCCCGGATCGCGGACGACGCACGGCTCGACGCCGTGCGCTGGATCGGCGAGGCCATCCTGAACATGGATGCCTCGTTCGACCGGGTCACGCGCCTGCTGTCCCACCTGACGGGGGCGCCGCTCGCGGCGTTCTCCCTGGTCGGCCTGGAGAAGCAGTTCCTGCCGTCGGTCTTCGGGGTCGAGGAGCTGGAGGAGAACGACGACGTCGGCGACGCGTTCTCCCGCGCCTGCATCGAGGCCGGCGACGTCCTCGTCGTCCGCGACGCGATGATCGACTTCCGGTTCGCCGACTCGCCCATGGTCATCGGCGCCCCGTACATCCGCTTCTACGCGGGGATGACGGTGCGCGCCCCCAACGGCCAGCCGGTCGGGACGCTGTTCGTCGTCGACACCAAGCCCCGTCAGCTGGAGGACGGCGACCTCGCCGCCTTCGCCGACCTGCGCGCCCAGCTGGAGGAGATGATCCTGCTGCGCACTCTCTCGGTCCGGGACCCCGGCACCGGCCTGTACAACCGGCGCTACTTCGAGGAGCTCCTCGAGCGCGAGTACCGCCGCAGCGCCCGCAACTCCACGCCGCTGACCTACATGTCGGTCGACATCGACCGCTTCGGCTCCTACAACGACGAGTGCGGGGCGGTCGCCGGCGAGCACGCGATCAAGGCCGTCTCCGCGGCCCTGCAGGAGTGCTTCGGCCGCGGCGGTGACGTGGTCGCCCGGATCGGCGGCGCGACCTTCGCGATCCTGCTCCCGGACACCGACCCCAAGGGCGCCGAGCTGATGGCCGAACGCTGCCGGGCCGCGGTCGAGGACCTGGACCTGGCCCACGACGGCGCCCCCGACGGGCTGCTCACGATCAGCCTCGGCGTGGTCGCCGGCGTCCCGGTGCCCGAGCTCGGGGGTGTCGAGGCGCTCGTCCGCCTCGCCGACGACGCCCTCGGCCGCGCCAAGGCCGGCGGCCGGGACCGGGCCGAGCACGTCATCCTCGGCGCGGAGCGGTAGGCCCCACGGCTCAGTTCGCGACGTCCACCTTCGCGACGACGTGGTCGACGCGGACCCGGACGACCAGCTCCCCGGGGACGCCGTTGCGCTCGGCGTACTCGGACTCCCGGTCGGCGCCCATGTACCGGGCGCCGAGGATCCCCGCCCAGCGGTAGACCTCGTCCAGGTCGGCGCTGGTGGTCGCGGTGCCCCGGACCATGACGAAGTTGAACGGGGGCCGCTCGTCGTCCCAGCACAGGCTGACGCGGGGGTCCCGGGCGATCGCCTTGCCCTTGACCGTGTCCGCGCCGGTGGTGAAGACGATCTCGTCCCGGCCCTCGGTGCGGTCCAGGGCGGTCCAGACGGGCACGACCTGGGGCGATCCGTCCGCCCGGACCACGGCGAGCTTCGCCGTCCGCGCCGGGGTCCCGCCCACGAAGTCCTGCCACCAGCCCTCGGGCGCCGCGGTGTACCCCATCGGCGGTCCCTCCACCCTCGCTGACCTGGGACTGTGGCCGCGGGCACTAGACTGCGCGCCACGCCGCGGGGCGTAGCGTAGTGGCTAGCGCGCCTGCTTTGGGGGCAGGAGATCGGGAGTTCGAGTCTCCCCGCCCCGACCGGAGGACGGGACGAGGAGACTCGAACATGTTCGAGGCTCCTCTTCCTGGCCGCCCCGCTCAGCAAGAGCACCGGTCCGGGCCGTCCCGAGAACTCGTATCCAGCAGTCCAGCTTGAGGAGAACCACGTCGTGAAGAGCGCTGTCGAGACCCTGAACCCGACCCGGGTCCGGCTCACCGTCGAGGTTCCCTTCGAAGAGCTGAAGCCCAGCCTCGATGAGGCCTACAAGAAGATCGCCGGCCAGGTGAACGTCCCGGGCTTCCGCAAGGGCAAGGTCCCGCCGCAGATCATCGACCAGCGGTTCGGCCGCGGCGCGGTGCTGGAGGAGGCGGTCAACAACGCCATCCCGCAGTTCTACGCCGACGCGGTCACCTCCGCCGAGATCGAGGTCCTGGGTCAGCCGCAGGTCGACGTCACCAAGTTCGAGGACGGCGACGAGCTCGCCTTCACCGCCGAGGTCGACGTCCGCCCCACCATCGAGCTGCCCGACTACAAGGGCCTCGCGATCACCGTCGACCCGGCCGAGGTCACCGACGAGGACATCGACGAAGCGCTGACCCAGCTCCGTTCCCGCTTCGCGGCCTTCACGACCGTCGAGCGCCCCGCCGAGGACGGCGACTACCTGACCCTCGACCTGTCCGGCGCCACCAAGGACGGGGAGAAGATCGACGAGGCCCAGGCGACCGGCCTGACCTACGTCGTCGGCTCGAAGACCCTCGTCGAGGGCCTGGACGACGCCGTCACCGGCATGTCCGCGGGGGACGAGAAGACCTTCGAGTCCAAGCTCGTCGCCGGCCCCCGCAAGGACGAGGTCGTCGACATCACCGTCACCGTCACCGCGGTGAAGGTCCGCGAGCTCCCCGAGGTCGACGACGAGTTCGCCCAGATGGCCAGCTCCTTCGACACCGCCGAGGAGCTGCGCGCGGACACCGCCCAGTGGGTGGCCCGCAACAAGAAGCTCAACCAGGGCGGCCAGGCCCGGGACAAGGTCCTGGAGACCCTCCTGGAGCAGATCGAGATCCCGCTGCCCGAGGCCTTCCTGCACAACGAGGTCCACTTCCGCCAGGACTCGATCCGCAACCAGCTCGCCCAGGCGGGCCTGAGCCTCGAGGCCTACCTCGAGCACGAGGGCCAGACGCAGGAGGAGTTCGACGCGGACGTCGAGAAGCGCGCCGCCGAGGCGATGCGCGCCCAGTTCCTCCTCGACGCGATCGCCCGCAAGGAAGAGGTGACGATCACCCAGGAGGAGATCACCCGTCACCTCATCGAGCGCGCGCAGTCGGCCGGCATGAACCCCGACCAGTTCGCCCAGCAGATCGTCCAGGCCGGCCAGGCGCAGATGCTCGTCGCCGAGGCCGTCCGCGGCAAGGCGCTCGCGATCCTGCTGACCAGCGCGGTCGTCACCGACACCGACGGCAACCCGGTCGACCTGTCCGACCTGCTGGTCGACGGTGTCGGGCCGGACGACGAGGGTGACGACACCGAGGCCGAGGTCGCCGAGACCCTCGCCGCCGCCGAGGAGACCGAGGGCGACGCCCCGGCGGGCGGGGCCGCGAGCATCGCGATCCCGACCATTCCGGGCAGCTGACGTCGTTCGCTCTCGGCGCAGGGCGCGCGTGCCCGCCCAGCACTGCCCTGCGCTGACAGCGAACTCGGCCGGATTCGGGAAGGCCGAGGCCACCCTGGGCATTAGGGTCGTCGACGCGACGAGGAAGATCGTCGCCGGAACGACCGACCCACGAAGCAGGTGAGGATCGAGTGCCCACATCCGACGGATATGGATTGACCCGGCTCGAGATGGCCCGCGGCGCCGAGAACGGTGGCGGCCTGGGGGAGCGCGTCTACGAGCGCCTGCTCCGCGAGCGCATCATCTTCCTCGGTTCCGAGGTCCGTGACGACATGGCGAACGCGCTCTGCGCGCAGATGCTGTTGCTCGCGGCCGAGGACCCCGAGAAGGAGATCTGGCTGTACATCAACAGCCCTGGCGGCTCGGTCTCGGCCGGCATGGCGATCTACGACACGATGCAGTACGTCAAGCCCGACGTCGGCACCGTGGCGATGGGTCTCGCCGCCTCCATGGGGCAGTTCCTGCTCTGCGCCGGCGCCCCCGGCAAGCGCTACGCGCTGCCGAACGCGCGGATCATGATGCACCAGCCGCTCGGCGGCCTCGGCGGTACCGCCTCGGACATCAAGATCCAGGCCGAGCAGATGCTCTACACCAAGAAGCGCCTGGCCGAGCAGATCGCGTTCCACACGGGCCAGACCCTGGAGCAGATCGAGAAGGACTCCGACCGCGACCGGTGGTTCACCGCCGAGCAGGCCAAGGAGTACGGCTTCGTGGACCACGTCGTGACCAGCGCCCGGGACGTCACGGGCTCCGGAGGGACCGCCTGATGACGAACGACCGCTACCCCCACGACAACGTCGGGAACCTGCACCTGCCGCAGGCTCGCTACGTCCTGCCGCGGTTCGTCGAGCGGACGAGCCAGGGCTACCGCGAGTACGACCCGTACGCGAAGCTCTTCGAGGAGCGCATCATCTTCCTCGGCGTGCAGGTCGACGACGCGTCCGCGAACGACGTCATGGCCCAGCTGCTGACGCTGGAGTCCATGGACCCGGACCGCGACATCCAGATCTACATCAACTCGCCCGGTGGCTCGTTCACCGCGCTGACGGCGATCTACGACACGATCCAGTTCGTCAAGCCGGACGTGCAGACGATCTGCATGGGCCAGGCGGCCTCGGCCGCGGCGGTCCTGCTGGCGGCGGGCACCCCGGGCAAGCGCCTCGCGCTGCCGAACGCCCGGATCCTGATCCACCAGCCGGCCCTCGAGGGCGGCGGCGGCCAGGCGTCCGACGTCGAGATCATCGCCAACGAGGTCCTGCGCATGCGGGCCCTGTTGGAGGAGATGATCTCCAAGCACACCGGCAAGGACATCGAAGAGGTCCGCAAGGACATCGAGCGCGACAAGATCCTGACCGCCCAGCAGGCCAAGGAGTACGGGATCGTCGACGACGTGATCTCGTCCCGCAAGACCTCGCTGCTCGCGGTCAACGGCCAGGGCTGAGTCGCCCTCACCGTCCGCGCTTCCCGAACGTCTGACCTGCGGGAACTGATCGAACGGCCGGCCAGTCGGCTGACCATTCGGTCAGTTCCCGCAGGCATGTTCGGCGCGGTGTGCGGACGGTGTCCGCTCACAGCGGAATGCCCCGACTCGCCCGCTCAAGGTGGTGTGGCTCCGGGGCCCCGGAAGGTACCGTCAATCGTCGGCTGCAAAAGCCTGCAACCCGGCTGAACTGCTGGCCTGCCTTAAGGAGACTGGACCGCGTGGCACGCATCGGTGATGGCGGCGACCTGCTCAAGTGCTCGTTCTGCGGCAAGAGCCAGAAGCAGGTCAAGAAGCTGATCGCGGGTCCGGGCGTCTACATCTGCGACGAGTGCATCGATCTCTGCAACGAGATCATCGAGGAGGAGCTCTCCGACTCGACCGAGGTGCGCTGGGACGAGCTGCCCAAGCCCAAGGAGATCTGCGAGTTCCTCGACCAGTACGTGGTCGGCCAGGAGTCCGCGAAGAAGGCGCTCTCCGTCGCGGTCTACAACCACTACAAGCGCGTCCAGGCGGGCGAGGCCGGCAAGACCTCCGCCGGCGGTGACGCCGTCGAGCTCGCGAAGTCCAACATCCTGCTGATCGGCCCGACGGGCTGCGGCAAGACGCACCTGGCCCAGACGCTGGCGCGCATGCTGAACGTCCCGTTCGCCATCGCCGACGCCACCGCGCTGACCGAGGCCGGCTACGTCGGTGAGGACGTCGAGAACATCCTGCTCAAGCTGATCCAGGCCGCCGACTACGACGTCAAGAAGGCCGAGACCGGGATCATCTACATCGACGAGGTCGACAAGATCGCCCGCAAGAGCGAGAACCCGTCGATCACCCGCGACGTCTCCGGCGAGGGCGTGCAGCAGGCCCTGCTGAAGATCCTGGAGGGCACGACGGCCTCGGTGCCGCCGCAGGGCGGGCGCAAGCACCCGCACCAGGAGTTCATCCAGATCGACACCACCAACGTGCTCTTCATCGTCGGCGGCGCGTTCGCCGGGCTGGAGAAGATCATCGAGGGTCGCGTCGGCAAGAAGGGGATGGGCTTCTCGGCCACGCTCCACTCGCGGACCGACCTCGACAAGACCGACGCCTTCGGCGAGGTCATGCCCGAGGACCTGCTCAAGTTCGGCATGATCCCCGAGTTCGTCGGCCGGCTCCCGGTCATCACGAGCGTCAAGAACCTCGACCGTGACGCGCTCGTGAAGATCCTCAAGGAGCCGCGCAACGCGCTCGTGAAGCAGTACCAGAAGCTCTTCGAGCTCGACAACGTCGAGCTGGAGTTCACCGACGACGCCCTCGAGGCGATCGCCGACCAGGCCATCATGCGCGCCACGGGCGCCCGCGGCCTGCGCGCGATCATGGAAGAGGTCCTGCTCTCGGTGATGTACGAGGTGCCGTCGCGCTCCGACGTCGCCCGCGTCGTCGTCACCGCGGACGTCGTCCTGGAGAACGTGAACCCGACGCTCGTCCCGCGGGACGTCGAGCGCAAGCGCGAGCGCCGCGAGAAGTCCGCGTAGGACACGTCTCACCCCGCCCGTTTGCAATTCCGGGCGGACCTCCACAGCATGAGCAGGTAGTTTCTCGACCACCTTGCTCGAATTTCTTCTGGAGGCGCACGGACGATGAACGACAGCTGGAGTTTCGAAACCAAGCAGATCCATGTGGGGCAGGCGCCGGATGAGGCGACGCACGCACGGGCCCTGCCGATCTACCAGACGACGTCGTACACCTTCCGTGACACCGAGCACGCCGCGGCGCTGTTCGGTCTCGCCGAGTTCGGCAACATCTACACCCGCATCATGAACCCCACCCAGAACGCGGTGGAGGAGCGCGTCGCCGCGCTCGAAGGCGGCGTCGCGGCGCTGCTCGTGGCGAGCGGCCAGGCGGCCGAGACGCTGGCGATCCTCAACATCGCCGAGGCCGGCAGCCACATCGTGTCCTCGGCCGCGCTCTACGGCGGCACGTACAACCTGCTGCACTACACGCTGCCGAAGCTCGGCGTGGAGGTCAGCTTCGTCGAGCCCGACGACCTGGACGCGTGGAAGGCCGCCATCCGGCCGAACACCAAGCTGTTCTTCGCCGAGACGGTTTCGAACCCGCGCAGCGACATCCTCGACATCTCCGCGGTCGCCGAGGTCGCGCACGCGGCCGGTCTGCCGCTGATCGTGGACAACACGATCCCCTCGCCGTACCTGATCCGCCCGCTGGAGCACGGCGCCGACATCGTCGTCCACTCCGCGACGAAGTACCTCGGCGGCCACGGCACCGCGATCGGTGGCGTCATCGTCGACGGTGGCCGCTTCGACTGGGCCGCCCACAGCGAGCGCTTCCCGGGCCTCACGACGCCGGACCCGAGCTACCACGGCGTCGTCTACACCGACGCGGTCGGCCCGATGGCGTACGTCATCAAGGCCAGGGTGCAGCTGCTCCGCGACGTCGGCCCGGCGATCTCGCCGTTCAACGCCTTCCTGCTCTCCCAGGGCATCGAGACCCTCTCGCTGCGCATGGAGCGCCACGTCGCCAACGCGCAGAAGGTCGCCGAGTGGCTCGAGGCGCGGGACGAGGTCGAGTCGGTCAACTACGCGGGTCTGAAGTCCTCGCCGTGGCACAGCCGCGTGGCGAAGTACGCCCCGCGCGGCGTCGGCGCCGTGCTCGCCTTCGAGATCGCGGGTGGCGTCGAGGCCGGCCGTCGCTTCGTCGACGCGCTCGAGCTGCACAGCCACGTCGCGAACATCGGCGACGTCCGGTCCCTGGTCATCCACCCGGCGTCGACGACCCACTCGCAGCTGTCGCCGGAGGAGCAGCTCTCCACCGGTGTCACGCCGGGTCTGGTGCGCCTCGCCGTCGGCCTGGAGCACATCGACGACATCCTGGCGGACCTCGAGGCCGGCTTCCGCGCGGCCAAGGGCGCCTGAGCACGTCCCGACGCCGGACGTCACAGCGGTTTCAGGAGCACAGTGTTCGCAGCCCATTGGGTGGAGGGCGACCCCGTCGGGGACCGGCTCTTCGCGGATCTCGGTCCCCTCGACCTGTCGTTGGGTGGCTCCCTCCCGGGGGTGACGCTGGCCTACGAGACGTGGGGGGCGTTGGACGCGCAGGCGTCCAACGCCGTCCTCGTCCTGCACGCACTCACCGGTGACTCGCACGTGGTGGGGGAGCCCGGCCCCGGGCACCCCACCGGCGGGTGGTGGGACGGCCTGATCGGCCCGGGCCGGCCGCTGGACACCGACGAGGTGTTCGTCGTCGCGGCGAACATCCTCGGCGGGTGCCAGGGCAGCACGGGTCCCTCGACCCGCGGCCCGGACGGGCGGCGGCTGGGCTCGCGGTTCCCGCGGATCACCGTGACCGACCAGGTCGAGGCCGAACGCCGGCTCGCGGACGTCCTCGGCATCTCCCGCTGGGCGGCCGTGCTCGGCGGCTCGATGGGGGGCATGCGGGCCCTGGAGTGGGCGTACGCGCACCCCGACCGCGTCGGCGCTGCGCTGGTCCTCGCCACCGGGGCGCAGGCGACCGGCGACCAGATCGGGACGCAGTCCACGCAGATCGCCGCGATCACCGGCGACCCGCTGTGGAACGGCGGGGACTTCGACGACTCCGCGCCCGAGCGTGGGCCCTGGCGGGGCATGGAGATCGCCCGCCGGATCGCGCACCTGACCTACCGCAGCGAGGAAGAGCTGCAGGACCGCTTCGCGAACGCCCCGCAGGACGGTGAGGACCCGTTCGCCCCGGTCGCGCCGGGGCGGTTCGCCGTCCAGTCCTACCTCGACCACCAGGCGGGCAAGCTGACTCGGCGGTTCGACCCGGGGACCTACGTCGCGCTCTCGGACGCGATGAACACCTGGGACCTCGGGCGCGGCCGGGGCGGGCTCGAGGCCGCGCTGGCCTCGATCGAGGTGCCGATGGTGGTTGCGGGCGTCGACTCCGACCGGCTCTACCCGCTGTGGCAGCAGGAGCAGATCGCGACGGCGCCGGGCACCGTGAAAGGCCTGCGGGTGATCTCCTCGCCCTACGGGCACGACGGCTTCCTCATCGAGCACGACCAGGTCTTCGCGCTCGCGGCCGAGACCGTGGCGCTCGGCCTCGCGAACCGGGCCGGCGGCGGCGACGTACGCTGACGCGGACGCCGCCCGGCGACCGAGTCTGACGAGGGATCATGGCCGAACGCGACTGGGGTTTCCGCACCCGCGCCATCCACTCCGGCGCGCGCCCGGACCCGCACACGGGCGCCCGTGCGGTGCCGATCTACCAGACGGCGAGCTTCGTCTTCTCCGACACCGCGGACGCCGGCAGCCTGTTCGCGCTGCAGAAGTACGGGAACATCTACTCCCGCATCGCCAACCCGACGGTCGCCTCGCTCGAGGAGCGGATGGCCTCCCTTGAGGGCGGGCTCGGGGCGATCGCGACCGCCAGCGGGCAGGCCGCGGAGTTCCTGACGTTCGCCGCCCTCGCCGGCGCCGGTGACCAGCTCGTCGCGGCCGGCTCGCTCTACGGCGGGACGCTGACCCAGCTGGACGTGACGCTGCGGCGCTTCGGCGTCGACACCGTCTTCGTCCGCGGCACCGACCCGGCCGACTACGCCGCGGCGATCACCGACGCCACCAAGGGCCTGTTCGTCGAGGTGGTGTCGAACCCGTCCGGTGAGGTCGCGGACCTCGCGGGTCTCGCCGACGTGGCGCACGCCGCCGGGGTGCCGCTGATCGTCGACGCGACGATGGCGACCCCGTACCTGTGCCGGCCGATCGAGCACGGCGCGGACGTCGTCATCCACTCGGCCACGAAGTTCCTCGGCGGGCACGGCACCACGCTCGGTGGCGTCATCGTGGAGTCCGGGCGCTTCGACTGGGCCAACGGCCGCTTCCCGCGGATGACCGAGCCGATCCCGAGCTACGGCGGCCTGACCTGGGCCGGCAACTTCGGCATCTACGGCTGGCTGACCCAGGTGCGCTCCGAGCAGCTGCGCGACATCGGCCCGGCCCTGACCCCGATGGCGGCGTTCCTGCTGCTGCAGGGGATCGAGACGCTGCCGCAGCGGATGTCCGCGCACGTCGCCAACGCCGCCGCCGTCGCCGCGTGGCTGGAGGCCGACCCGCGGGTGTCCTACGTCCGGTACGCCGGGCTGCCGTCGCACCCGCACCACGAGCGGGCGCAGCGGTACCTGCCCGAGGGCCCGGGCGCGGTGTTCTCGTTCGGGATCGTGGGCGGCCGCGCGGCGGGGGAGGCGTTCATCGAGAACGTCCGGCTCGCCTCGCACCTGGCGAACATCGGCGACGTCCGGACGCTCGTCATCCACCCGGGCAGCACCACCCACCGGCAGCTGACGGAGGATCAGCTGGAGGCGGCGGGGGTGCCCGGTGACCTGGTGCGCATCAGCCTCGGGCTCGAGGACGTCGACGACATCCTGTGGGACCTCGACCAGGCGCTCGCCGCGGCGCAGAAGGCGGTGGCCTCGTGACCGGAACCCCGGCGGCGAACCTCTCGATCGGGGAGCGGGCCCGGATCGTCCGCGAGACCCGCTCGGTCGCCGTCCTCGGTGCCTCGGCGAACCCGGCGCGGGCCAGCTACTTCGTCTCGACCTACCTGTTGGCGAGCACGAACTACGAGGTCTACTTCGTGAACCCGACGGTCTCCGAGATCCTCGGTCGGCCGGTGTACCCGAGCCTGGACGCGCTGCCCGTCGTCCCCGACCTGGTGGACGTCTTCCGGCGGTCGAGCGAGCTCGACGAGGCCCTGACCGACACCATCAAGGTCGGGGCGAAGACCTTCTGGCTCCAGCTCGGCCTCACCGACGCCGCCGTCGAGGCCCGCGCCGCCGAGGCGGGGCTCCAGGTCGTTGCCGACCGGTGCCTGAAGATCGAGCACGCCCGCTTCGCCGGGGGCCTCCACCTCGCCGGCTTCGACACCGGCGTCATCGACTCCCGCCGCCGCTGACCGCCGCTTCTGTCAACAAAGGGTGACACCCCTTACTGCGCAGTAAGGGGTGTCACCCTTTATGGCTCCACTGACGCTTCCGTGGGTCGTTGATCGCCCCTGAACGAGCACACGCCGCTCCCAGC
>NZ_BAAAHE010000055.1:45978-56887 GCF_039525035.1 Sporichthya brevicatena | reverse complement strand
CGGGATCCTGTTGGCCTCAACCCTGATCTGGATCAAGACCGACTTGATCAACACGCCCTAGGCCCGGACCCGCAGAAGCGGGACGAGCAGCTCGTCCTCCGACAGCGATCCGTGCATACCGATCAGCTGCGCGAAGAAGGGATGCTCGGTCTTCGTCGCGACGAGGCTGCCCGCGCCGGTGGCGACGGCGATGACGTCGCCGATGCGGTCGGCCATCCTCGGGTCGAGGCTCGGGCCGTACCAGCCGGCGGCGACGGCCTCCTCACGGGAGAGCACGATCCAGCCGTCGGTCAACCGGGCCCGCCACGCCTCCAGCACGTCGGCCGCCGCGCCCGGCCGGGCGTGGACGTAGCGTGCCCGCGCCTCGCCGGAGAGCAGTTCCACGCCCTCGCGCAGCTCGGGCTCGGCGTCGACGTCGATGCGGAGGTCGTCGACGAGGTCGACCATCCCGTGATCGGCGGTCACCAGCAGCGCCGACCCCGGCGGCAGGGCGGTGCCGATCTGCTCGGCGAGCCGGTCCACGTGCGCGAGCTGGTGCCGCCAGGCGGCGGAGCCGACACCCTTGCGGTGGCCGGTGGCGTCGAGGTCGCCGTAGTAGGTGTACGCGAGGACGCGGTCGCGGCCCGGGGCGTCGGCGAGGGCGTCGAGGGTGGCCGCGACCAGCTCGCCGGCGGACTCCGACGGGTCCAGCGGGACCCCACGGAAGGCCGCGCCGTTGAGCCCGGTGCCGCGGAAGCGCCCGGGCCCGAACGAGCGCACCTCGACCCCGGCCGCGGCGGCCCGCTCGAACGCGGTCAGGTGCGGCTGCCACTGCTCGGGGTCGACCTTCGCGGCGTCCCAGTGCAGGGCGTTCAGCACCGCGCCGTCCGGGCCGCGCATGCTCAGACCCAGCACGCCGTGCGCGCCGGGCGGCAGGCCGGTGCCGAACGAGGTCAGCGACGTCGCCGTCGTCGACGGGAAACCCACGGCGAGCGTCCCGGCGTCGGGCAGCAGGGAACTCAGGTACGGCGCGAGGTCGGCGTGCCGGCGCAGCAGGTTCAGACCCAGTCCGTCGACGAGCAGCACGGCGACCCGCGGGGGCAGGTCCAGCGCGAGCGGCCCCGACTCCCCCGGCACCCCGAGCTCGCCCAGGACCGACGGCAGCAGGTCCGGCAGCGCGGCGCTGCCGTAGGCGAGCTCGCCGATCACCGGGTGCCCACGGCGGCGGAGAGCGCCGTGGCGAAGACGAGCATCTCGGCGACGGTCTCGCGACCGTCCCCGGCCTCACTGACGCGGACCGACAGGTCGTCGGCGGTCACCGAACCGGTGTAGCCGTGGTCGGCCTCGCAGTTCGGGTCACCGCAGGTGGCGGGCTCGAGGTCGAGCCGGCTGACCGCGCCCCAGCCGACGGTGAGCACCAACTCGGTCGGCGGCGCCCCAACCTCGTAGCGAGCCGGGTCCGCGACCGTGCGGGAGAGCACGACGGTGGAGATGCGGCTCAGCGCGATGCTCTCCGTCGACGTCGTGGCGTAGGCGACGGGGTTGTCCTCGTCCGCGCTGTGCTCGTCGGTGTGGCCGACGATCAGCCGCGTGGGCGTCAGCGCGAGCACGGTGACGTGGCGGCGCACGGTCTCGACGTCGAGCGTCGTCTCCTGGTGCACGAACCACGACTTGATCGGCTCCTCACCGACCGCGAACTCGATGCCCTCCGCGACCAGCTCGGGGTAGTACCCGCTCCGCTGGATCGCGTCGCGCAAAGTTCGAGTGGTGCCGGTGTCCGCCATGCCGTCATCCTCGCACCGGCGCCCACTCGTCCTTCCACACCACCCAAGCCACGTGTCGCTCGTCCTCCCGCCCGGGCGGGCCGGGCACGAGGTCCGGCAGGCGCCGGTAGCCCAGCCGCGCCGGGATCCGGCCGCTCGCCACGTTGCGGGGGTCGTGGTGGATCCGCACGCACTCCACGCCCGGCAGCGCGAACGCGGCGTCGGTGAGCGCCGCCGCGGCCGCCCGCGCGATGCCGCGCCCGACGGCGGCGGCGTGCACCCAGTACCCGATCTCCAGCTCTCCCGGTCCCTGGCGCGCCATCAGCCCGACGCCGGCCAGGACCCGTCCGGGCGCCACCGCGGGCCCGCTGACGCGGTAGTTGAACTCGCGGCGCATCTCCCAGCCCTCGTGCGCCTGGTTCAGGAACCACTCCGTCGACGCCGGCTCGTACCCCGCGACCCAGGGCAGGAAGGGCTCCAGGTGCGCCCGCGAGGTGTCCACCGCCGCGTAGAGATCGTCGCGGTCGCCCGGCCGCCAGCGGTCCAGGCGCAGCTCCCCCGCGACCAGCGCCTCGGGCGGCGCCGCCGGGGGCGCCCACGTCGGGGTCGTCATGCACCCAGCGTGAGCGGCGCCGTCACGGCCCGCAACCAGGTTTCGGCGTACCCCCGTCCGTTGGGACGGGCATTGACCGGTCTCAACCGTGGGATGAGGCTGCTGAGAGCCCCCGGCCCCTTCGAGCCTGCTGGAGCCCGCTGATGAGCACGAATCCTGCCGCGACGGCGGCGTTCCGCGCCGCCCGCGACCACCTGCTGTCGATCCGCACGGACTACCCCGCTGCGCGAGACACCTTCGCCTGGCCCGAGTTGGAGCAGTTCAACTGGGCGTTGGACTGGTTCGACGTCCTCGCTGCCGAGAACCCCGACGGCAAGGCGCTCTGGATCGTCGAGGAGGACGGTTCCGAGCAGATCCTGAGCTTCGGCGACCTGCGCGACCGCTCGAACCGCCTCGCGACCTGGCTGCGCGGCCAGGGCGTCGCCCGCGGCGACAAGGTCATCGTCATGCTCGGCAACCAGGTCGAGCTGTGGGAGACCGCGCTGGCCTGCATCAAGCTCGGCGCGGTCATGATCCCGTCGACGACGCTGCTGGGCACGCCGGACCTGACCGACCGCGTCTCCCGCGGCGAGGCCCGCCACGTCATCACCAACGGCCGCGACGCGGCCAAGTTCGACGATGTCCCGGGTGACTACCGCAAGATCGCGGTGGCCGGGGCGCCCGGGTTCGAGACGTTCCCGGACACCACGAGCGGTCCCGCCGACTTCGCCCCCGACGGCGTCACGAACGCGTCCGACCCGCTGCTGCTGTACTTCACCTCGGGCACGACGGCGAAGCCGAAGCTCGTCGAGCACACCCACGTCTCGTACCCGGTCGGCTGCCTGTCGACGATGTACTGGATCGGCGTCCAGCCGGGCGACGTCCACCTGAACATCTCCTCGCCGGGCTGGGCGAAGCACGCGTGGAGCAACCTGTTCACGCCGTGGACCGCCGGCGCCTGCGTGATGATCTACAACTACGCCCGCTTCGACGCGGCCGCGCTGCTCGCGGTGATGAAGCGCGCCGAGGTCGACACCTTCTGCGCCCCGCCGACCGTGTGGCGGATGCTGATCCAGGCCGATCTGTCCGCGTGGAAGCTGCCGCTGCGCGAGTGCGTCGGCGCCGGTGAGCCGCTCAACCCCGAGGTCATCGAGCAGGTCGAGAAGGCCTGGGGCATCACGGTCCGCGACGGCTTCGGCCAGACCGAGACGACCGCGCTCGTCGGCAACCCGCCCGGCCAGCCGATCAAGGCCGGCTCGATGGGCCGCGCCCTGCCCGGCTACACGATCGCGATGGTCGACCCGGTCAGCGGCGAGGAGGGCGACGACGGCGAGATCTGCATCGACCTGTCGAAGCCGCACCTCGGCCTGATGGTCGGCTACAAGGGCGACCCGGAGCGGAACGCCGACGTCACCCGCGGCGGGTACTACCACACCGGTGACGTCGGGACCCGCGACGCGGACGGCTACATCACCTACGTCGGCCGCGCCGACGACGTGTTCAAGGCCTCCGACTACCGGATCTCGCCGTTCGAGCTGGAGTCGGTGCTGATCGAGCACGAGGCGGTCGCCGAAGCCGCGGTCGTGCCGTCACCGGACCCGCTGCGGCTCGCGGTGCCGAAGGCCTACGTCGTCCTCGCCGCCGGTCACGAGCCGAACCGCGAGACGGCGCTGTCGATTCTGCGCCACTGCCGGACCGAGCTCGCCCCGTACAAGCGGATCCGGCGCATCGAGTTCACCGACCTGCCCAAGACGATCTCGGGCAAGATCCGCCGCGTCGAGCTGCGGCAGTCCGAGGACGAGCGGCACTCGGCCAAGATGACCGGCGCCGGCGACTACGCCCCCCGCGGCGAGGCCGAGTTCTGGGAGGAGGACCTCCCCGAGCTGCGCTCCGAGTAGCTCTCCCCCGGGCCGCTCCGTCGGCCCAGCGGACGCCGCCCCCCGCGCGTCCGTCCCCGCGCGACCCCGTGGTTCCCCCGTGCCGCGGGGTCGCGCCCTGTCCGGGCGCGACTTCGGTGTGCTCGGATCGGGCTGGTCAGCCGCCGTGCGGGCGGAACCACCGCGCGGAGGCGTCGGAGCCCCCGGTGTCGGGCAGGACGTCCGAGTCGGACGACGGGACGTCGGACTCGAAGGCGCCGGAGACGGCGTCGGACGCCGAACCCCCGCGGTCCTGGAGCTGCTGGGACGCGGGGCGGTTGCCGCCCGTGGAGCTGCCGCCGTCGAAGGCGAGCGCGCTCGCGCCCCCGGCGAGGGCCAGGACACCGAGCACCGTCGAGCCGATCGCGAACCGCTTGATGACGCCCATGACGTCGAACCTCCCCCTCAATCGCCCGAACCGGGCGATCTCCCCGCTCTGGGACGCCGCCGACGGCCCCGTGGTTCCCCTCGGCCGCTCGGGAACGATCATGAGCGGTTCTCGGACCCCCGTCACCCGCCCTGCGCCACCCGGGTTCCCTGCCCCACCGGCCCCCCGCCGACCCCCGCCGACCCCCCGGCGAGCCCCACCCTCCGCTCATGCATGAGCAGGGAGTCGAAAATCGGGCGCGCCATGTCCGAATTTCGACCTCCTGCTCATGCATGAGCGGAAGGTCACGCGGGCGGGGGCGCTGGGCGTGCCGGGCCGGGGATCGTCGGCGGGGCAAGGGAAAATGGGCGCATGGCCAAGACCCCTCCCCCGCCCGCAGTCCCCGACGAGCGCATCATCGAGACGGACGTCTCGGAGGAGATGCGGGGCTCGTTCCTGGAGTACGCGTACTCCGTCATCTACTCCCGGGCCCTGCCGGACGCGCGGGACGGGCTCAAGCCGGTCCACCGCCGGATCCTCTACCAGATGGCGGAGATGGGCCTCCGGCCGGAGAACGGGCACGTCAAGAGCGCCCGGGTGGTCGGCGAGGTCATGGGCAAGCTCCACCCGCACGGCGACGGGGCGATCTACGACGCCCTGGTCCGTATGGCCCAGCCGCTGGCGATGCGCCTGCCGCTGATCGACGGGCACGGCAACTTCGGCTCCTACGCCGACGCCCCCGCCGCCATGCGGTACACCGAGTGCCGACTCGACGCGGCGGCCATGGCCATGGTCGAGGCGATCGGTGAGGACACCGTCGACCTGATCCCGAGCTACGACGGCTCGGAGGTCGAGCCGATCGTCCTGCCGGCGGCTTTCCCCAACCTCCTGGTGAACGGCGCGGCCGGCATCGCGGTCGGCATGGCGACGAACATGGCGCCGCACAACCTCGGCGAGGTCATCGCCGCGGCCCGGCACCTGATCAAGCACCCGAACGCCGACCTCGACGACCTGATGCGGTTCGTCCCCGGGCCGGACCTGCCGACCGGCGGCAAGATCATCGGCCTCGACGGAATCCGCGAGGCCTACGAGACCGGCCGCGGCACCTTCCGTACTCGCGCCACCACGCACGTCGAGAACCTGACGCCCCGTAAGAAGGCGATCGTCGTCGACGAGCTGCCGTTCGGCGTCGACCCCGAGCGCGTGGTCGCGAAGATCTCCGAGCTCGTCCGCGGCAAGAAGCTCGCGGGCATCGCCGACGTCGCCGACCACACCGACAAGGACAACCCGCTCCGGCTCGTCATCGAGATCAAGTCCGGGTTCCACCCCGAGGCCGTTCTCGAGCAGCTCTACAAGCTGACGCCGATGGAGGACTCCTTCGGCATCAACAACGTCGCGCTCGTCGACGGGCAGCCGTTGACGCTCGGCCTCAAGGAGCTGCTGCAGGTCTACCTGGACCACCGCTTCGAGGTCGTCCGCCGCCGCAGCCGCTACCGCCGGGGCAAGGCCGCCGACCGGCTCCACCTCGTCGACGGTCTGCTGATCGCGCTGCTCAACATCGACGAGGTCATCCAGGTCATCCGGACCAGTGACGACGCCGCCACCGCCCGGACGCGGTTGATGGAGATCTTCGAGCTCACGGAGATCCAGGCGACGTACATCCTGGACACCCCCCTGCGCCGCCTGACCCGGCTCGACAAGCTCGAGCTCGAGCGCGAGGCGGAGAACCTCCGCGAGACCATCGCCGGCCTGGATGCGCTGCTGGAGTCCGACGAGCTGCTGCGCCGGACGGTGTCCGACGAGCTCGGCGAGATGAGCAAGAAGTTCGCCACCCCACGCCGGACGGTTCTGCTCGAGTCGGCCGGCACCCCGACCGCGGCGGTGCCGCTCGAGGTCACGGACGACCCGTGCTGGGTGCTGCTCTCCTCGACCGGTCTGCTGGCGCGAACCCCGACCGACGAGCCGCTCCCGGCCGAGGGCGGGCGGGCCAAGCACGACGTCATCGTCTCGGCCGTGAAGGCCACGGCCCGCGGCCACGTCGGCGCGCTCACGACCGCCGGCCGCATGATCCGGGTGCCGGTCATCGACATGCCGGCCATCCCCGCCACCGCCGGTCCCCCGGCGCTGTCCGGCGGCGGCGCGCTGAGCGAGTTCGTCCGCCTCGAGAAGGGCGAGAAGGTCGTCGCCCTCGCGAGCCTCGACCCCGAGGGCCCCGGCCTCGCCATGGGCACCGCGCAGGGCGTGGTCAAGCGGCTCAAGCACGACATCCCGTCGAACAAGGACGACTGGGAGGTCATCTCGCTCAAGGACGGGGACCGCGTCATCGGCGCCGCCTCGGTGACCGGTCCGGACGACGACCTCGTCTTCATCACCTCCGACGCTCAGCTGCTGCGCTTCCCGGCGGCCAAGGTCAGCGCCCAGGGCCGCTCGGCCGCCGGCATGGCCGGCATCAACCTCGGCAAGGGTGCGAAGGCCGTGTGGTTCGGGGTCGTCGACCCGAGCCGCGAGGGCGCGGTCGTCACCATCGCCGGCAGTTCCGGCACGCTCGACGTCGGCGGCGGCTCGGTGAAGGTCACGCCGTTCGCCGAGTTCCCGCAGAAGGGTCGCGCGACCGGCGGCGTCCGGTGCCACCGGTTCACCAAGGGCGAGGACGTCCTCACCCTCGGCTGGGCCGGCCCCGCGCCCGCCAAGGCCTCCAGCGGCAACGGCGCACCGGTCGAGCTCCCCGAGATCGACCCCCGCCGCGACGGCTCCGGCGTCAAGCTGGCCAAGCCGGTCACCGCGGTCGGCGGCCCCGTCGGTCCGCTCGCCTGAGCTGACGCCTCGTCAGTCCGTGCCCCGGCGGCGGGCACGGACGACGACGTCGGCGAGGCGCTTGGTCGACCCGTCGGGCCGGGCGACGGTGCGCTCGGTCTCGACGGCGGTCACGACCTCCCACACCCCTGGGTCCAGCCGCGCCGTGATCGACGCCGCGGTCACCGTCGCCTCCGGGGGCGGCTCCTCGCCGTTGTGACCGTGACCGTGCCCGTGCCCGTCGAGGTGACCCACGATCAGCAACGTCCCGCCGGGGGCGACCCACGCCGCGATGCGGTCGTAGAACGCCAACTGCGGGATCGCGGGGTGGGCGTAGTTGGTCAGGACCAGGTCGAAGGCCGCAGACGGCTCCCACGTGCTCAGGTCGGCCTGCACCCAGTCCACCCGCCCGTCGACGCCGGCCGCGGTCGCGCGCTCGGCGGCGCGGGACAGCGCCGCCGCGGCGATGTCCGCGGCAGTCACCTGCCAGCCGCGCTCGGCGAGCCAGATCGCCTCGGCCCCGGCCCCGCAGCCGGCATCGAGGGCCGTGCCGGGCGGCAGGCCCGCGAGTTCGATCGCGAGATACGGGTGGGGCGGCGCCGTGCCCATGACCGACGCGGCGCCGGGCGTCCAGTGCCGTTCCCAGTACTGCTCGTCGAACGTGTGCGTCGTCATCGGCTCCCCCACGGCGATCGGCCCTGGGGGCGATGGTGCGGGGGGCGTTCGCGTTCCGGCAACGTTTGTTGCCGGAACAGCAACGCCGGTCAGGCGTCGATGCGCGAGCGGTCCAGCGAGGCGGCGGAGCTGACGATGAACTCCTTGCGGGGAGCCACGTCGTTGCCCATCAGCAGGTCGAAGACGCGCTCGGCCTCCTCGAGGTCCCCGGCGGTGATGCGGCGCAGCGTCCGCGTGGCCGGGTTCATCGTGGTGTCCGAGAGCTGGTCCGCGTCCATCTCACCGAGACCCTTGTAGCGCTGGATCGGGTCCTTGAGCTTGCGGCCCTTCTTCGTCAGGTCCGCGACCGTCCGGCGCATCTCGGCGTCGGTGTAGGTGTAGATGTACTCGTTCGCCTTGCGGCCCGAGTTGATGACCTCGATCCGGTGCAGCGGCGGCATCGCCGCGTACACACGGCCCGCCTCGACCAGCGGCCGCATGTAGCGGTGAATGAGCGTCAGCAGCAGAGTCCGGATGTGTGCGCCGTCGACGTCGGCGTCCGTCATCAGGATGACCTTGCCGTAGCGCGCGGAGTCGATGTCGAACGTGCGGCCCGAGCCGGCGCCGATCACCTGGATGATCGAGGCGCACTCGGCGTTCTTGAGCATGTCGCCGAGCGTCGCCTTCTGGACGTTGAGGATCTTGCCGCGGATCGGCAGCAAGGCCTGGAACTGCGCGTTGCGGGCCCGCTTCGCGGTACCGAGCGCGGAGTCACCCTCGACGATGAACAGCTCGCTGCGGTCGACGTCCTCACTGCGGCAGTCGCACAGCTTCGCCGGCAGCGACGAGGTCTCCAGGGCGTTCTTCCGGCGCTGGGTCTCCTTGTGCTGTCGCGCCGCGACGCGCGTGCGTGCCGCGGAGACGACCTTGTCGATGACCGTGCGCGCGGCCTGCTTGTTCGCCCCGCGGCTCGCGGTGAGGAACGTCTTGAGCTCGCGGGCGACGACGTTGTTCACGATGCGCGTCGCGGCCGAGGTGCCGAGGATCTCCTTGGTCTGACCCTCGAACTGCGGCTCGGCCAGACGGACCGTCACCACCGCGGTCAGGCCTTCGAGAACGTCGTCCTTCACGAGCGGTTCGTCGTTGGCCTTGAGCGCCTTGGTCGCCTTCGCGACGTCGCTGAGGGTCTTCACCAGCGCGCGCTCGAAACCCTGGACGTGGGTGCCGCCCTTGGGCGTCGCGATGATGTTCACGAAGGACCGGACCGTCGTGTCGTAGCCCGTGCCCCACCGCAGCGCGATGTCGACACCGAGCTCACGGGTGACCTCGGTGGCCGTCATGTGCCCGGCCTCGTCGAGCACCGGCACCGTCTCGACGAAGGTCTCGGACCCGGTCAGGCGCAGCGTGTCCATCACCGCCTGGTCGGGGGCGAGGAAGTCGCAGAACGCGCTGATGCCGCCGTCGAAGTGGAAGGTCTCCTCGGCCGGGCCGGCGGCGTCGGCCGCGCCCTTGCGCGAGTCGGTGACCCGGATCGTCAGACCCGGGACGAGGAACGCGGTCTGCCGCGCGCGGTTGTGCAGTTCGTCGCGCGAGATCTTCGCGTCGGGCAGGAAGATCTGCTTGTCCGGCCAGAAGCGCACGCGCGTCCCGGTCACGCGCTTGGCGACGCGGCGCACCTTGGTGAGCCCGCCCTCGGCCTTGAACTTCGCCTTCGGACCGTCACCGTCGAACGTGCCCGCCGTGCCGCGACGGAAGCTGATGGCGTGGGTCGCGCCGTCGCGGTCGACCTCGACGTCGAGCCGCTCGGAGAGCGCGTTGACGACGGAGGCACCGACACCGTGCAGACCACCGGTGGCGGCGTACGAGCCGCCGCCGAACTTGCCGCCGGCGTGCAGCTTGGTCATGACGACCTCGACGCCCGACAGGCCGGTCTTCGGCTCCTTGTCGACCGGGATGCCACGGCCGTCGTCGCGCACCTCGACCGAACCGTCGGCGTGCAGGAAGACCTCGATCGTCGAGCAGTAGCCACCGAGGGCCTCGTCGACCGCGTTGTCGATGATCTCCCACAGGCAGTGCACCAGACCGCGGGAGTCCGTCGACCCGATGTACATGCCGGGGCGCTTGCGCACCGCCTCCAGCCCCTCGAGAACGAGCAGGTGGCGTGCGGTGTAGCCGGAGTCCGGGGCCCCGGAAAGTGCAGTCGTCTGGGCAGTCACAGGGCCTCGCATTCGCTCACAGCCGAAGGCTACCTGCGGCCCCTGACTCCGAATTTCGCGGCGCGCCGCGTGTGGCGGACATCGTCCTTACGGTGGAGGGGAAGCCGCCGAACGGGTGATTACTGCACGAGCCGAGGGTCCGGGAGGAACCGGACACGCCTGTGAACCCATCCAAGATTCCGTCCTGCACGAACGTCTTCGTGCAAACTCGAAAGAGATCTCGCACGAGGTCGAGCAGGACCGCAGTCGCCAACAATTGGCGTCTGTGATTCACAACATGCGTGATCGGAAAGACCAAGCGGGTAACGTCCAAGGACGGGAACCAATCACGTCGGAGGATTGTTAGCCCGGGTACCACCGATCGAGAGGGGCGACCGTGACCGCACTGCTTGCCACGACCACCTCGCTGACGGCTGTCGACCGTTGTGACCGCTGCGGCGCCCAGGCCTACATCCGCGTAGTGCTCTCGGAGGGCAGCGACCTGCTCTTCTGTGCGCACCACGGCCGCCAGTACGAGCTCAAGCTCCGCGAGATCGCCACCGAGTTCCACGACGAGACCAACCGGCTCGCGGGGACCCCGGCCAGCGCTTCCGCCGACGAGCGGTAGCTCCCAGCCGATTCCCAGCCGA
>NZ_BAAAHE010000055.1:0-45951 GCF_039525035.1 Sporichthya brevicatena | reverse complement strand
CCGGGCCGTGTTGCGGGCAGATGTCCGGCGTGCGACCGGCCCCGCCCAGCCGGGGAATGGTCTGCTCCGTTCGGGTAGTTGCCACCTGACATGAGCGCACACGGAGTCGCCGGCCGCGCCGGCACAGTTCGCCTGGGATCCGGTCCCGGGTCCCCCACCGTCAACCGCCTGGGCTACGGCGCCATGCAGATCACCGGCGACGGGGTCTGGGGCCCGCCCGCGGACCGGGACGGGGCGATCGCCGTCCTGCGCCGGGCCGTCGAACTCGGCGTCGACTTCGTCGACACGGCGGACTCCTACGGCCCGTACGTCAGCGAGGAGCTGATCCGCGAGGCGCTGCACCCGTACGACGGCGTCACGATCGCGACCAAGGGCGGGCTGCTGCGCACCGGCCCCCGCGAGTGGCATCCGTGCGGGCGCCCTGAGTACCTCCGTCAGGAGGTCGAGATGTCGCTGCGCCGGCTCGGCCTGGAGCAGATTCCGCTCTACCAACTGCACCGCGTCGACCCGCTGGTCCCGCTCGAGGACTCCGTCGGCGAGCTCGCCGCGCTCCAGAAGGAGGGCAAGATCGCGGCCATCGGCCTCTCCGAGGTCGACGTCCCGCAGATTCAGGCCGCCCAGGCGATCGCGGAGATCGTCAGCGTGCAGAACCGCTTCAACCTCGCCGACCGCGTCCACGAGGCCGTGCTGAACCACTGCGAGGCCGCGGGGATCGCGTTCATCCCCTGGTACCCGGTCGCCACCGGCGCCCTGGCGCGTCCGGGCGGCGTCCTGGACGAGTTCGCCCGGAGCCACGGTGCGACGCCCGCTCAGCTCGCGCTGGCCTGGTTGCTGCGCCGCTCCCCGGTGATGCTCCCGATCCCGGGGACGAAGTCGGTCGCCCACCTCGAGGAGAACGTCGCCGCCGTCGACGTCACCCTCAGCGACGAGGAGTTCACCCGGCTCAGCGCCGCGGCCTGATGCCCGAGCCGACCGACGCGCCCTAACACGGACGAAGATCGTTCGGATCCAAACGGACACTTCGGACGTCCAAGGCCCATGTCGGTGGTCGAGTTCACGTACACCCTCGCGGTGCGCTTCGCGCTGCTGATGGTGCTGCTGGGCGTCGTCGGCGGCCTGAGCTACGGCGCGACCCACTGGGAGCCGCGCGTGGACGCCGGCAACTCGGAGACCCGGAACTTCCAGGACCCCTGACCGGTCTGGGCTAGGTTCGGCGCGTGGACACCCTCGCGCTGAACCTGCTGGTCGGCGCGGTCATCCTGGTCGGCCTGATCGGGGTCGTGCTCCCGGTGCTGCCGGGCGTGCTCCTGATCTGGGGCGCGGTGCTCGTCTGGGCGCTGGCCTCGGACGGCGACGGCCGGTGGGTCGTCCTCGCGCTGGTCAGCGCGGTCGCGGCCGCCTCCCAAGTGATCAAGTTCCTGATCCCGGGCCGGCAGATGCAGGCCGCCGGGATCCCCGGCCGGACGCTGCTGCTCGGCGCCGGGCTCGGCGTCGTCGGGTTCTTCGTCGTCCCCGTGGTGGGTGCGCTGGTCGGCTTCGTCCTCGGGGTCTACCTGGCTGAACGCTCCCGCCTGGGGGCGCACGACCCGGCGTGGGAGGCGACGCGGACGGCGCTGCGCGGCGCCCTGCTCTCCATCGTCATCGAGTTCGCCGCCGGCGTCGTGTGCGCCGGGATCTGGCTGGTCGGCGCGATCGCCACCGCCTGAGCCTGCGGACAAGAAAGGGTGACACCCCTTACTGCGCAGTAAGGGGTGTCACCCTTTCTTGACCGGGCGGCGGCGAATCCGCGGGCCTCGACCGATGAGTTCTGTCGGTGCGGGCCGTCAGGATCGGTGACAACCATCGATGCGGAGGAACCGATGAGCTTCGACCCGTACCTGTTCTTCACCGGCACCTGCCGGGAGGCGATGACCCGCTACCAGGAGATCTTCGGCGGCGAGCTGTCGATCATGGCGAACGGCGACGCCCCCGCGGGCGGCGAGATGCCCGGCGCGGGCCCCGACGCCGTCCTGCACGCCGGGCTGAAGATCGGCGACCGCTACCTCATGGCCTCCGACGACCCGACCGGCACCGGCGGGCCCAAGGTCGGCGTCGCGATCTGCCACACGGCTCCCGACGCCGGCGAGGCGAAGCGCATCTTCGACGCGCTCGCCGAGGGCGGCGAGGTCCAGATGCCGATGGGCGAGACGTTCTTCTCCCCCGCCTTCGGCGCCTGCCTCGACCGCTTCGGCGTCAGCTGGATGGTGATGGTGGAGCAGGCGCAGTGACACCGGCGCGTTAAACCCCGAAAGCGCAGTACGGCACCCGGATTTTGCGTCCGGAGGTGCTGTACTGCGCTTTCGGGAGTCTGCGGCGCTGGTGGGCGCGCGGACGGATCAGTCGAGTCAGTCGAGGTAGTCGCGCAGGACCTGGGAGCGCGACGGGTGACGCAGCTTCGACATCGTCTTCGACTCGATCTGGCGGATCCGCTCACGGGTGACGCCGTAGACCTTGCCGATCTCGTCGAGGGTCTTCGGCTGCCCGTCGGTGAGGCCGAAGCGCATCGAGACGACGCCGGCCTCGCGCTCGGAGAGGGTGTCGAGGACGGAATGCAGCTGCTCCTGCAGGAGCGTGAAGGAGACCGCGTCCGCGGGGACGATCGCCTCGGAGTCCTCGATCAGGTCGCCGAACTCGGAGTCGCCGTCCTCACCGAGCGGGGTGTGCAGCGAGATCGGCTCGCGGCCGTACTTCTGGACCTCGATGACCTTCTCGGGGGTCATGTCGAGTTCCTTGGCCAGCTCCTCCGGGGTGGGTTCGCGACCCAGGTCCTGGAGCATCTGGCGCTGCACGCGGGCGAGCTTGTTGATGACCTCGACCATGTGCACCGGGATACGGATGGTGCGGGCCTGGTCGGCCATCGCGCGGGTGATCGCCTGGCGGATCCACCACGTGGCGTAGGTCGAGAACTTGTAGCCCTTGGTGTAGTCGAACTTCTCGACGGCGCGGATCAGACCGAGGTTGCCCTCCTGGATCAGGTCCAGGAAGAGCATGCCGCGGCCGGTGTAGCGCTTGGCGAGTGAGACGACGAGGCGGAGGTTCGCCTCGAGCAGGTGGTTCTTCGCCCGGCGGCCGTCCTCGGCGATGATCTGCAGCTCGCGCTGCAACTTCGCGTTGAGCTTCTCCTCGCCGTTGAGCTTCTCCTCGGCGAACAGGCCGGCCTCGATGCGCTTGGCGAGCTCGACCTCCTGCTCCGCGTTGAGGAGCGGGACCTTGCCGATCTGCTTGAGGTAGTCCTTGACCGGGTCGGCCGTGGCACCGGCCTGCGCGACCTGGGCCGCGGGCTCGTCGGCGTCGTCCTCGTCGGAGATGACGAACTCTTCGGCCTCGAGCTCCTCGCCCGCGGGCTCCTCGGCCAACGGCTCGGCCGCCAGCTCGCCCTCGGCCAGCGCCTCGCCGGGCGCCCCGGCCTCGGCCTCGGTACCCGGGCCGGCCTTCTTGGTCGCCGCCTTCTTGGCGGCGGCCTTGTCGGCGGGGGCCTTGGCCGCCGCCTTCTTCGCCGGGGCCTTCTCGGCGGCCTTCTTGGCGGCCGGGGCCTTGGCTGCGGTCTTCTTCGCCGGGGCAGCCTTCGCAGGCGCCTTCTTCGCCACGCTCGCCGAAGCGGCGGTGCGCGCGGTCGCCGCGCGGGCGGCAACGGTGCGCGCAGTTCCGTCTGCGGCGGACAAAGCGGACTCAGGTGGCATGGGGGTGGCCGACACGAACTACCTTCCGACGATCGAGGCGCGTCCGGAGGGAGCGCCGGTCGAGCTTGGCGCGGTCACGTTCCGGCGCACGGCATTTTGACACGTGATCCGTGTTCGTGTCGGAGCGGGTCCTGCCGGACGGCCCCGGACACTCGCCGAACCCGGGCCGCATCCCTGTATAGCGCGCGGACGGGCGACACGCCGGGAGGCCGCTCCGGCTATTTCGTCCCGGTCTTGGCGGCTTTGCGGGCGGGAGCCTTGGGCGCCGCCTTCGTCGCCGCCGGGGCGGGGGCCGTGGATGTGACCTTCGCTGCCTTCGCGGCGGCCTTGGCCGCCTGCTTGAAGTCCCGGACCTTCACGGCGGACTCGGCGTCGACGATGTCCGCGGCGGAGCGGTAGCCGTCCAGCGCGTAGTCCCCCGCCGCCTTCTCCCAGCCCTTCGGCCGGACGCCCATCTGCTTGGCGATCAGCGCGACGAGGATCCTCGCCGTCTGCGCTCCGACGCCGGGGAGCTCCTGGAAGCGCTTGAGCAGGTCCGCGCCGTCCTTCGCCTCGGTCCAGAGGCGGGTGACGTCACCGTCGTACTTCTCGACGACGAGCGCGGCGAGCTCCTGGATGACCTTCGCCTTCGCCCCGGGGAACCGGTGGATCGCCGGCGGGGTGCTGCACAGGTTCTTGAACGCCTCCGGGTCGGCGGCGGCGATGTCGGCCGGGTCGAGCGAGCCGAACCGGGTCAGCAACTTCCAGCCACCCTTGAACGCGTCCTCGACCCGGTACTGCTGGTCGAGCTGCATCCCGATGACCACCGCCAGCGGGTACTGGTCGAGAACCGCGTCAGCCTCCGGCACACCGGCGATCTGAAATCCCATGAGCGCGATCCTGCCACGCGCAACGGCCCCGCTTCACCCGTCGGATCCGCGCTCCACCGGACGGGTGGGACCGGTGAAGCGCGGATCCGACGGGTGAAGCGGGGCCGTGCTCGTGCAGCGGGTGTTGCAGCGGGTGGAATCCGAGGTCAGGCGTCCCGGCGGGCGAAGACCGCGGTCGAGACGAGGGTGGTCGCGGCCACGAAGGCCAGGAACGTCAGGCCTCCGGCGAGCGCGCCCAGGGCGACGAGGTCGAAACCGGGCCCGTCGCCGCCGGGCAGGTTCACCATCTGCGCGCCGGCCGTGAACGGCAGGTGCGCGGCGATGTCCTCGCCGAGGCCCGACTTCGGACCGGTGAGGGCCCAGATCGCCAGCGGCTCGACCAGCGCCGGCAGCGCCACGAGGACGACGCCCGCCGCGGTCGCGCTGCGCAGCAGGGCACCGAGGCCCACACCGAGGAGCGCGGTCAGGACGACGAGGGCGACGAAGCCGGCCAGCGCCCGCTCCGTGTCCCCCGCGGTGAGCAGGCTGGTCCCGAAGCCCGAGCCGATCTCCGCGCGGCCGACCGCGAACGCGGCGCCGATCGACAGGACCGCCGTCAGGGCCGCGAACGCCCCGACCACGATCAGCTTCGCGAACAGCAGCACCCCGCGCCGCGGGACCGCGGTGAGCGTGGAGTGCATCAGGCCGTGGCGGTACTCGGTCCCGAGGGCCGCGACGCCGATCAGACCGGCGAACAGCGCCGGGAACGACAGCGGGCCGACACCGGAGGAGCCGGTCAGCAGGCTCACGATCGTCTCCGGCTCGGACAGGAACTCCTCGCCGCGCAGGATCTCGCGGGCGACGATCTCAGCCACGAGGGCGGCCGAGGCGATCGCCGCGAGCACGAGCACCCACGTCGACCGGATCGACCGGAGGCGGATCGACTCGTAGCGCAGAGCGCCGAAGAACGTACGCATGGCTCAGCCCTTCCCGGCGACGGAACCGGCGGCGGCGCCGTCGGCCTCGATGGAGTCGGAAGCGGAGTCGGCGTCGGAGCCGGCCTGCTCGAACTCGCTCACGACGTCGAAGGTCTGCGTGTCCCAGTCGGCCGCACCGCTCGAGGTCGCCTGGGCCGGGATCCGGGGCCCGCCGCTCGGGACCGCGACGACCGGCCGCGCGGTGAACTCCGACCGCGGGGCGGTGAGCTCGAGGAACGCGTCCTCCAGCGGAGCGGACCGCAGCGTCAGCTCGTGCAGGACGATGCCGTTGCGGAACGCGAGCTCGCCGATGATCGCGCGGTCGACGCCGCCGACGGCCAGCTCGGAGTTCTCGCCGCGCTCGACGTCGGCACCGACCTCGGCGAGCAGGCGGCGCAGCCGCTCGACGTGTGGGGTGCGGACCAGCACCCGGCCGGCGGTGGAGCTGCGGCCGGCGAAGACGTCCGCGGGTTCGTCGGCGATGAGGCGGCCCTGGCCGATGACCACGAGGTGGTCGGCCATCTGCGACATCTCGGCGAGCTGGTGGCTGGAGACGAAGACCGTGCGGCCCTCGGCGGCGTAGGCGCGGAGGAAGCCGCGCAACCACTGGATGCCCGCCGGGTCGAGGCCGTTGGCCGGCTCGTCGAGGATCAGGACGCGAGGGTCGCCGAGCAGCGCGGCGGCGAGGCCGAGGCGCTGCACCATGCCGAGCGAGTAGGCCCGGGGACGCTTCTTGGCGACCGTGGTCAGGCCGACCCAGTCGAGCACCTCGTCGACGCGCTTGCGACTGATGCCCTGCGAGGCGGCGAGCATGCGCAGGTGCGTGCGGGCCTTGCGCCCCGGGTGCAGGGCGCGGACGTCGGAGACGTACCCGACCTCGCGCAGTGGCTGGCGCAGCTTGCGGTAGGGCACGCCGTCGAAGAGGGTCTCGCCCTCGCCGCGGTCGAGGCCCAGCATCAGGCGGATCGTCGTGGACTTGCCGGCGCCGTTCGGGCCGAGGAAGCCGGTGACCACACCGGGACGGACATCGAAGGACAGGTCGTCGACGGCGGCCACGCCGCCGTACTTCTTGCGCAGGTTCCGCGCCTGGATCATTGCGGGGCCCTCTCTGGTCCGGTCACGCGTGGTACTGAAGTTACCTAGGGAGACAGGAGAAACCTCGGAGGCTCGCGGTACCGCGATTTGCCTGATGCGAGAACCTGTTTCCGTGAGCGTGCGCGACGAGGGCTGGCGGTTCTGGATCGACCGCGGCGGGACCTTCACCGACGTCGTCGCGCGCCGGCCCGGCGGACGGGTCGTCACGCACAAGCTGCTCTCGTCGAACCCGGAGCGGTACGCCGACGCCGCGGTGGCGGGGATCCGGTTCCTGCTCGGCCTGGGCCCCGACGAGGCGATCCCGCCCGGTGCCGTGGCCGAGGTCCGCCTCGGGACGACGGTGGCGACCAACGCGCTGCTCGAGCGCCGCGGGGCGCGCACGGCCCTGGTCGTCACCGAGGGATTCACCGACGCCCTGACGATCGGCTACCAGAACCGGCCGCACATCTTCGCGCGGAAGATCGAACGCCCGACCCCGCCCGCGGAACGCGTGATCGCCTTCGCCGAGCGGATCGCGGCGGACGGCACCGTGGTGCGCGAGCCCGACCTGGCCGCACTGCGGTCCGAGCTCGAGGCGGCCCGCGCCGACGGCGTCGAGGCCGTCGCCGTCGTGACGCTGCACGCCCCGTTGTTCCCGCAGCACGAGGCCGCGGCCGCGGAACTCGCGCGGGAGCTCGGCTTCGCCGAGGTCGCGGCCTCCGCGGAGGTCAGCCCGCTGCGCAAGCTCGTCCCGCGCGGGGACACGACCCTGCTGGATGCGTACCTGTCCCCCGGGCTGCGCCGCTACGTCGACGCCCTCGCGGCCGAGCTGCCCGGCGTCCGGTTGCTGTTCATGCGCTCGACCGGCGGGCTGACCGACTCCGCGACCGTCCGGGGCAAGGACGCCGTGCTCTCCGGCCCGGCCGGCGGCATCGTCGGCATGGCGCGGTCCTCGGCGGCGGCGGGGTTCTCGTCGGTGATCGGCTTCGACATGGGCGGGACGTCGACCGACGTCTCGCACTACGCCGGCGCGTACGAGCGGGTGGTCGAGTCCGAGGTCGCGGGGATCCGCCTGCAGGTGCCGATGCTCGACATCTCGACCGTCGCCGCCGGCGGTGGGTCGGTCCTGCGCGTCGTCGACGGGCGGTTCCGCGTCGGTCCCGAGTCGGCGGGCGCGCACCCGGGCCCGGCCTGCTACCGCCGCGGCGGCCCCGCGACCGTCACCGACGCGAACGTCGTGCTCGGCCGGATCGACCCCGCGCACTTCCCCGCCGTCTTCGGCCCCGCCGGCGACCAACCCCTCGACCCCGACGCCGCCCGCGCCGCGATCGCCGCCCTCGCCCCCGCACTGGAGATGACATCTCCAACGAAATCGGCGATGTCCGTGGAGATGTCATCTCCAGTGGAGGGCGGGGTCGAGGAACTCGCGGCCGGGTTCCTCGCGGTCGCGGTCGACAACATGGCGAACGCGATCCGCCGGATCACTGTCGCGAAGGGACGGGACCTGTCGCGATACGCGCTGGTCTCGTTCGGCGGCGCGGGCGGACAGCACGCGTGCGCGGTCGCCGACGCGCTCGGGGTGACGACGGTCCTCGTGCCCCCGCTCGCGGGCCTGCTTTCCGCCGTCGGCATCGGGCTCGCGGACCTGACGGCCCGTCGGACGCAGGCCGTCGAGCGCGCGCTGGACCCCGCCGTGGAGACGAACCTGGAGTCCCTGGCCGCCTCTCTCGCCACCGAGGCGGCCGGTGAGCTCACCGAGCACGGAGTGTCGTCCGACGGCATCCGCGTCGACCGGATCGCGCACCTGCGTTACGACGGGACCGACACCCTGATCGAGGTCCCGTTGACCGACGCCGCCACGATGACGAAGGCGTTCGTCGCGGCCCACGAGAAGACCTACGCCTTCCGCCTCGACCGCCCGCTGGTCGTCGGATCGCTGACGGTGGAGGCGATCGCCGCCGGCCCGGTGGAGATGTCATCTCCACCGCCCGCGGCCGAACCGGTGGAGATGACATCTCCAGCGACGGTGCCGCTCTACGCCGGAGGCGCCTGGCACGAGGCCCCGCTGCTGGAACGGGCCGCGGTCGTCGAGCCCGTCACCGGGCCGGCGCTGATCGTCGAGGACGGGGCGACGACCGTCGTCGAGCCGGGCTGGGCGGCGGAGTCGGTGCCGAGCGGGCACCTCGTGCTGCGCCGCACCGAACGCCGGGCGGAGCGGGTCGAGTCGCGCGACGCCACCGTCGTGCACCCGGTGCGACTGGAGATCTTCGCGAACCTGTTCGCCTCGATCGCCGAGCAGATGGGTGCGCGACTGCGCGCGACGGCGCAGTCGGTGAACATCGCCGAGCGGCTCGACTTCTCCTGCGCGGTCTTCGACGCGGCGGGTCACCTGATCGCCAACGCCCGCACATGCCGGTGCACCTCGGGTCGATGGGCGCGAGCGTCGGCGCGGTGCTCGCCAAGCACGGGTCGGCGATACGCGCGGGGGACGTGTACGTCGTCAACGACCCGTACCGGGGCGGCACGCACCTGCCGGACGTCACGGTCGTGACCCCGGTCTTCCCCGCCGACCTGGGCCCGGCGCCGGCGCCGCACGTGCCCGAGGTGCCGCTGTTCTTCGTCGCCTCCCGCGGCCACCACGCGGAGATCGGCGGGATCTCCCCCGGCTCGATGCCGGCCGACAGCCGCACCCTCGACGAGGAGGGCATCCGCTTCGACGCCGACCTGCTCGTCCGCGACGGGGAGTTCCGGGAACTGAGCATCCGTCAGCTGCTGACGTCCGGGCCGTACCCGTCCCGGAACCCGGACCTCAACCTCGCCGACCTCCGCGCCCAGGTCGCCGCCAACGCCAAGGGCGTCAGCGAGCTCGCGCGCGCAGTGCACGAGCACGGGCTCGACGTCGTCACCGCGTACATGGGGCACGTCCAGGACAACGCGGCCGACGCCGTACGCCGCGTCATCGACGCCCTCGACGACGGCGAGTACCGCTACGAGATGGACAGCGGAGCCGTCATCGCGGTGCGGGTCACCGTCGACCGCGCGGAACGGACCGCGACGCTGGACTTCACCGGCAGTTCCCCCCAGCGCGAGGACAACTTCAACGCACCGTCCTCGGTGGTGACGGCCGCCGCGCTCTACGTGTTCCGGACCCTGGTCGGCGAGGACATCCCGATCAACGACGGCTGTCTGCGCCCGCTGCGCCTGGTCATCCCGGCGGGGAGCATGCTCGCGCCGACGTACCCGGCGGCGGTCGTCGCCGGCAACGTCGAGACCTCCCAGGCGATCACCGGCGCCCTGTACGCCGCGCTCGGCGTCGCGGCCGAGGGCAGCGGGACGATGAACAACGTCAGCTTCGGCAACGCCCGGGCCCAGTACTACGAGACGGTCGCCTCGGGCTCCGGCGCGGGCCCGGACTTCGACGGCACCGACGTCGTCCAGACCCACATGACGAACTCCCGCCTCACCGACCCGGAGGTCCTCGAGGCCCGGTTCCCCGTCCTGGTCGAGGAGTTCTCGATCCGGCGCGGCAGCGGCGGCGACGGCGCCCACCGCGGCGGGAACGGTGCCGTACGCCGACTCCGGTTCACCGAGCCCGTCAGCGTCAGTCTGCTGAGCAACCACCGCCGCATCCCGCCCTACGGCCTGGCCGGGGGCGAACCGGGTGAACTCGGACGAAACACCCTCGTCCGCGCGGACGGAACCGAGGTGCCGCTGGCGGGCTGCGACCGCGTCGACGCGGGCCCGGGCGACGTGCTGATCGTCACAACTCCCGGTGGCGGTGGTTACGGCCCACGCTCCGGCGTGGCGGCCGAACGTAACGGGTAAGCAGCACCACGTTTCCGTCGTGCTTTCTGCTGCTTATCCTCGGCCAGTCCCCTCGGAAGTTGCAGGAGTTCCCCATGTCCCTCCAGCCGCGTCACGCCGTCGCCGCCCTCGCATGCGCGTTCATCGTCGGCACGGTCGGAGGCGGCATCCTCCTCGGCGGTGGCGGCGACTCCGCGAACGGGACGACGATCCCGTTCAACCCCGCCTCGGACGAGGAGACCACCACCCCGAGCCCCACCCCGAAGGCGAAGGGCAAGGGCGGCTTCACGGCCGAGGCGATCAAGGAAGGCAAGCGGATCGTCATCACCGGCACCGGCGCCGAACCCGGCGCCAAGCTCGTCGTCCAGCGCAAGGAGTCCGGCGGCTGGCAGGACTTCCCCGCCAACGCCACGGTCGCGAGCGACGGCAGCTATTCGACGTACATCATCACGTCCCGCGCCGGCACCTACCGGCTCAAGGACACCGGCTCCGACGCCACCTCCGCCCCGGTCCAGATCGACCCCTGACACCCGGCCCCTGACGCCCGGCCCCGGACACCCGACCCCGGCCGCCGCCGGCCTCGACGTGAAAAAAGGGTGACACCCCTTACTGCGCAGTAAGGGGTGTCACCCCTTTTTGACACGGGGGGTGTCCCTATGACCGACGTCAAGCGGCGGCGGGCTTGGGAGGGTTGTAGTGGGCGCCGGTCCTGAGCATGGCGTGCAGGACGTCGCAGCGGCGGCGGGCCAGGCAGATCAGGGCCGCGTTGTGCTTCTTGCCTTCGGCTCGTTTGCGGTCGTAGTAGGCCCGGGAAACGGGGTCGCGCAGGGCGGCGAAGGCGGCGAGGAACATCGCGCGCTTGAGTTGCTTGTTCCCGGCGCGAGACGGGTGCTCACCGCGGATGGAGCTGCCGGAGCGGGTGGTGACCGGGGCGAGGCCGGCGTAGGCGGCGAGGTGACCGCTGGTCGGGAAGCCCGAGGCGTCGCCGACTTCGAGCTGGATGCGGGCCGCGGTCCTGACCCCAACGCCGGGCATCGAGATCAGGACCCCGGCAAGAGGGTGGGCATCAAGGACCTTCTCGACCTGGGCCGCGATCGCCTTGCGTTGGTCCAGGACCTCGGCCAACGACTTGGCCAGTCGCGGGAGGACCTGCTGGGCGGCATCGGTGCCGGGGACGACGACGGTCTGCTCGTCGAGTGCGGCGAGCAATTCGTCGATGACCGCTGTGTTGAACCGCGGCGAGCCTTTCGTGGCGACGGAGAGCAGCTTGCGGCGCCCCGCGGTCCTCAGCCCGACCGGGCCGCCGAAGGTCATCAGCAGCGCCAGGGCGCCGGCCTGCTGGACGCGTGGGCCCAGAACCCGTTCCAGAGCAGGGTGAATCCCGCCGAGCAGACCACGGATGCGGTTGACCAGACGCGTCGCCTCGGACGCGAGATCGTCATCGAACCCGACCAGCACGTCGAGCTCCGCGAGGGCTGCTTCACCGATATCGACGCGGCGCAGGGTGTGCGGCATCGAGCGGGCAGCCTCGGCGATGACGTAGGCGTCGCGTGCGTCGGTCTTGGCCTGGCCGGGGTGCAGGTCGGCGATCCGGCGCATTGCCAATCCAGGCAGGTAGGCGACCTGGCAACCGCTGTCGCGGGCAACCGCGATCGCCAGCGCTCCGATGTTGTTCGGCTGGTCCACGACCACCAGCACTGGGCCGTGGACGAGCCGCCGCTGGAACATCGCGCGCAGCGCGGCCTCGTCCTGCGGCAGCTCCTTGTCGTGCAGCCGCTTCCCGGCGACGTCGAGCGCCACCGCGTGATGCGCACCCTTGCCGACGTCAATCCCGCAGAAGACCGCGTACTCCGGCCTCTCACTCACTGCGACCGTTCCTCTCGTCAACCGTGGCGGTCGCCGATCAGGCGTCAGCTGCCGGCACCCACGTTACGAAGAGACCACTACAAGCAGCGGCCAGGTCCCTATCAGCGGTCCACCGACGCCACCGAACCCGGTGACAACACCCCCCGGATCATCAACGACAGGGGCAGAGAGTCATGCCGGGCTCGGCGACCGCAGTCCCGCTGGTGCAGGACCGGCGAGGAAGGTAACGGGCGCGCGAGGCCGAGCGCACCGCCGCCGATCAGACGCGGGCGGCGAGGGCGCCGAGGCGCTCGAGGTCGCCGGCGAGGGCGGCGGTGCGGTCGCGATGCGGGGGCAGGGTCAACCAGATCAGCCGCTCGACGGGGACAGGCAGGCGCAGGACCCGGAACGTCTGCGTGATGCGGGTTCCGCCGCCGGGCACCGGCTCGAGGGCGAACGTCCACTCCGAGCAGTCGTTCACCAGCCGCGGACCCCGGGTCCGGAAGGCGAAGAGCCGGCCGGGTTCCCAGGCGGTGACGGTGCACGGCCGGCTCCAGCGCGACCAGCCCGCGCGATTCGCGCCGACGAAGCGCGCGCCCACCCCACCGGGTTCGGAGAGCCAGCGGGCACGGTGGCACTCGTGACTCCACTCGCCGACGCGGGTGACGTCGGTGAGCACGGCCCAGACCTGCTCCGGTGTCGCCGCGACGGTGACGGTGTTGGTGCCACCGCACGGAACCTTCCACGGCGAGTACTCCGGGGTCCACCAGCGGGCGAAGGCGCGCTTGCGGTGGGCACGGCCGAAGACGTTCAGCAGGATCCAGCGCACCGGTCCGGGGACGAGGACGAGCATCAGGTCGAACTCGTCCGGCGTCGCGCCGTCGAGGATCCAGTGCCCCTCCGTAGCCAGCTCGCCCAGCGAGCGGCCCTTCGCGATGCCCTTCTCCCAGGCGTCCCACTCCGCCTTGCTGACGGTGCGTTCGACGACCGGCATGAGCAGCTGCTCCTCCCGGTCCAGATGGGGCATCAGCACGGGGTTCAGCAGGTCGAGCGCCGCGATGACGTCCTCCCGCGCGCCCGCGTCGAGCCGGTAGGCCCGGGCGGCGGTCTCGACCGCGGCGATGCCGGGATCGAGAGCGTCGTGGTCGGACTCCATCTCGTCGAGCAACGCGGCGGCCGCCGGGTCGCGCCGGACCAGCGGGTAGAGGCCGGTCTCCTCGGCGTCGTGGTGCTTGTGCAGGAACGCCATCATCATCAGGACGTGGTCGGCGAGCGCCACGCGCTGACGGTCGTGCGGGTACGGGACGGAATCGAGCACGGCCCGGGCGCGCGGCAGGTCGCGCCGCAGCGCGTTGTGGACGATGCCCATCGTCCGCGTCTCGGCCGGGACGAAGCCGGCCGGCGGGCGGTACGGGGTCTCGGCGAGGGTGGGGGCGCCGGTCATGTCAGGAGTCTCCAGAGTGCGACGAATCGTCGAGGTCGTACAGACGGAGCACGCTCTCGGCGATCCAGGTCCGGTAGGTGTCGAGGCTCCAGCCCGCTCGTTCGGTGAGCTGGAGGAAGGCGCTGTTGCTGAACAGGGCGTGCGCGCCGTCGGCCTCGGCGTCGGTCGGAGCGCGTCCGAGCACGAGGGCCAGGGCCTGCGCCGCCGTCTCGCGCTGGTTCCGGTACGCCCAGTCGCACAGGTCGACCAGGGCGGGATCGGCCGCGGCGCCGTGCTCGAGCGCGCGCTCCAGCGGGGCGGTGCGCGGGTAGATCCCGGCGAGCAGGTCGGCGACCGCCCGGGCGCGCTCGGCGGGGCTCCCGGCGGCGAGGGCCCGGAACTCCGGACGGTCCGCCAGCGGCACCGGCTCGTCGTCGCCGACGACGCTGACGTCCAGCGCCGCCCGCAGGATCTCGGCCTTGGACCCGACCGCGGAGTACACGGTCTCGACCGAGACCCGGGCCTCCTTGGCGATGTCCCGGACCGAGGTGCGCGCCCAGCCCCGCGCGGTGAACAGCCGGGTGGCCGCGGCGATCACGTCGCGCCGGGTCTCGGCCGCCGACTCCCGCCGACGACGGGAGTCGTAGGTCCGGGTCGCGGAGTGCACGGGTGGGGTCACGGCGGGAACACTAGAACAGACCCGTATTGGATACAAGCCTGTTCCAGTCAATTTCCTCGGTCGGCCCCGGCGGCCACAATGGCGGCCGTGCGCAGCGAACCGTCCGTCCTCCACCTGGACCTGGACGCGTTCTTCGCGGCGGTCGAGCAGCGCGACAAGCCCTCCTTGCGCGGCAAGCCGGTCGTCGTCGGCGGGATCGGGCCGCGCGGGGTGGTGGCGACCGCGTCCTACGAGGCCCGCGCGTTCGGCATCGGCTCGGCGATGCCGGCGACCCAGGCCCGCGCGCTGTGCCCGAACGCGGCCTTCCTCGGCGGGCGCTTCGAGGCCTACCGCGCCGTCAGCGAGATCGTCATGGGCCTGCTGCGCGAGCTCTCCCCCGCCGTCGAGCCGCTCTCGCTCGACGAGGCGTTCGCCGACCTGGCGGTGACCGACTCCGGCTGGGACGTCGAGCGCGTCCGCACCGTCGCCGCCGACCTGAAGGCCGCGGTCCACGACGCCACCGGCCTCACCGCGTCCGTGGGGGCGGGGACGTCGAAGCTGATCGCCAAGATCGCCTCCGACCTCGACAAGCCCGACGGCCTCGTCGTCGTCGAGCCCGGCACCGAGCTCGACCTGCTGCATCCGATGCCGGTCCGCAAGCTCTGGACGGTCGGCCCCGCGACCGCCGAGCGCCTGCGCCGGGCGGGGGTGCACACGGTCGCGGACCTCGCCGCCGTCGACGAGACCGAACTCGTCGGCCTGCTCGGTCAGGCCCACGGCAAGCTGCTCGCCCGCCTGAGCCGGGGCGAGGACGACCGGCCGGTCTCACCGCACCGCGAGTCGAAGTCGGTCAGCGTCGAGGACACCTTCGAGCGCGACGTCGTCGAACGTGCCCTGCTGACCGAGAACTGCGACCGCATGGCGGCGACGGTCTCGCGCCGCCTGCGCGCGGCGTCCCTGTCCGGACGGACCGTCACGGTGAAGATCCGCCGCCACGACTTCCAGTCGCACACGCGCTCGACGACCCTGCCCGGCCCGACCGACGACGCCCGCACGATCGCCGCCACCGCACGCCGGCTGCTCGCCGAGATCGACACCTCCGACGGCATCCGGCTGCTCGGGGTCGGCGTCTCCGGCCTGGTCGACTGGGCCCAGGAGGACCTGTTCGCCGAGGACGCCGACGACGAGGTTCCCGAGCCGGCGCCGGAGCCCGCCGAGCCGGCCGTCCGGCGCTGGACGCCGGGTCAGGACGTGCGCCACGCCGTCCACGGCGACGGGTGGGTCCAGGGCAGCGGGGTCGGCCGGGTGACGGTCCGGTTCGAGACCCGCTGGACCCCGCCGGGCCGGATCCGGACGTTCGCGATCGACGACCCGGACCTCACGGAACGGCCCGCGGTGGTGCCGGAGAGCGGCGCTGCTGGGGCAGGATGAGCGCCATGCGCATCCTTGTGGTCGACGACGACCGGTCCGTGCGGGAGTCGCTGCGCCGGTCGCTGACCTTCAACGGGTACGAGGTCGACGTCGCGGCGGACGGCGAGGAGGCCCTCAGTCAGGTCGCCACGGTCCGCCCGGACGCCCTCGTGCTCGACGTGATGATGCCCCGTATGGGCGGGCTGGACGCGTGCCGCCAACTGCGGGCGGGCGGCGACGACGTCCCGATCCTCGTGCTCACCGCGCGGGACTCGGTCGAGGACCGCGTCGCCGGGCTCGACGCCGGCGCCGACGACTACCTGCCCAAGCCGTTCGCCCTCGAGGAACTGCTCGCCCGGTTGCGCGCCCTGCTCCGGCGCAGCTCCACCGCGACCGACGGTGCCGCAACCAACGCGCCGCTGGTGTTCTCCGACCTGTCGCTGAACGCGGTCACCCGCGAGGTCCGCCGGGGCGAGCACCACGTCCGACTGACTCGCACCGAGTTCGCCCTGCTCGAGCTGTTCATGCGTCACCCCCGCGAGGTTCTCAGCCGCGAGCGGATTCTCGAGGAGGTCTGGGGCTTCGACTTCCCCACGACCGCCAACTCCCTCGAGGTCTACGTCGGCTATTTGCGCCGCAAGACCGAGGCCGACGGCGGGGCCCGGCTGGTCCACACCGTGCGCGGCGTCGGGTACGTGCTGCGCGAGTCGCCCCCCTGAGGCCGGGCCTGACGATGCGTCAGAACGGCTTCTCGCCGGAGAAATCGCCGGCACCGGAGCCGGGTCACCGCCGCCACCGCCGCGCCGCGGGGCAGGCCGTCCAACGGACGTGGGGGCGGCTGACCCTCCGGGTCCGGGTCGCCGCGTTCATCTCGCTCGTCGTCGGCCTCACGGTTGCCTCGACCTCGCTCGCGGTCTGGCTCACCGCGCGCGTGCAGTACTACGACAACTTCGACGACACGCTCGTCGGCCGCGCCCGGGCGCTGCTGCAGACACCCGCCGCCGACCCGACGCAGGTCGTCCGCTTCCCCGAGGGCACGTTCGCCGCGGCCGGCACCCGGCTCGCGATCGTCTACGCCGACGGGACGCCGTTCTCCTCCAAGGGCCCCGACGACCAGCCCCCGGTCGGCCAACCCGAGATCGCGGTGGCCCTGGGAGCGTCGGACTTCTCCCTGCGCACGGCGCGGACGATCGACGGCGAGCAGTTCCGCGTCGTCGCGATCCCGTCGGAGCGGGGGTCGGAGCCCCGCACGGCGTTCGTCCTCGCCCAGACCACCCGGGACATCGACCGGACGCTGCGCTCGCTCGCCACCGCCCTGCTCGTCATCGGCGGCGTCGGGATCGGGCTCGCGGCCTACGCCGGGGTCTACGTCGCCCGGCAGGGCCTGCGCCCGGTCAGCCAGCTCACCGAGGCCGCCGAACACGTCGCCCGGACCGGCGACCTGCGGCGCATCGAGATCCACGGCAACGACGAGCTCGCCCGCCTCGGGTCGAGCTTCAACGAGATGCTGACCGCCGTCGAACGCTCGCGCGAGCTCCAGCGCCGCCTGGTCGGCGACGCCGGCCACGAGCTGCGGACCCCGCTGACCAGCCTGCGCACCAACCTCGACCTGCTGGCCCAGGCCGAGGGCCGCGCCGGCCTGTCCGACCAGGACCGCTCCGAGCTGCTCGACGACGTCCGCGCCCAGGTCGAGGAGCTCACCGGCCTGGTCGGCGACCTCGTCGAGCTCTCCCGGGACGACGTCGACCGGTTCGAGGGCCGCGAGCTCGACATGGCCGAGATCCTCGGCACGGCCGTCGAGCGGGCGCGGCGCCGCGCCCCGACGGTGGAGTTCGACGTCACGCTGCGGCCCTGGACCGTCTTCGGCGACGCCCGCGCGCTCGAGCGCGCCGTGCTGAACCTGCTGGACAACGCGGGCAAATGGAGCCCGCCGGGCGGCACGGTCACCGTCCGCCTGACCGACGGCGTCATCACCGTCGCCGACCAGGGCCCCGGCATCGCCGACGAGGACCTGCCGTTCATCTTCGACCGCTTCTACCGGGCCGAGGAGTCCCGCAACATGCCCGGCTCCGGGCTCGGCCTGGCGATCGTGCGCCAGGCGGCCGAGCGCCACGGAGGTTCCGTGACCGCGGATCGGGCCCCCGGGGGCGGGGCGCTGCTGACCTTGCGGCTGCCACACTCTTCCTCGGTGACGCACACGGAGCTTTAAGCCGACGCATAGTGAAGGTCGGCACCGTGATCACATGACACGAACAGGACCCGGGTGGGGCCGTGAGGGAGACAGGGCGACGGTGAGCGACGAACGCGGGGGGACCTTTCCGCCGAACGACCCGTACAACGACCCGCCGAGCTCGGACCCCTGGGCCTCGGGCGCGGTGTACGGGCAGTCCTCCCACGGGCAGTCCTCCCACGGGCAGTCCTACGGCCAGCCGGCCGGGACCGACGAGACCGCGGCGGGGCCCTACGGCACCCAGCCCGTCTACGGCGCGTACACGCCGCCGGCCTCGACTCCCCCGCCCCCGTCGTCGTGGGACTACGGCTACTCCCAGCCCGCGGCCCAGCCCGGCGTCCAGCCCGGCACCGACGCGAGCGGCGGCTGGCCGTCGCAGCCGGCGCCCTACGCCCCGGCCCCGGAGGCGCGCCGTCCCTACGCGGCGATGGCCGCGATCGCGGTCGTCGCGGCCCTGATCGGGGGTGCCGTCGGCGGCACGATCGCCTCCAACAACGACGGCCCGCGCCCGGCGATGAGCTCGTTGAGCACGAACGCCAACGGCGAGGTCAAGCCGGTCGCCGCCGCGCCGCAGGGCACGATCGAGCAGGTCGCGGCGAAGGTCCTGCCCAGCGTCGTCTCGATCGACGTCTTCCAGGGCGCGGGCCTCGGCTCCGGCAGTGGTGTGGTCATCAGCTCCGACGGCCTGATCCTGACCAACAACCACGTCGCCGGCCGCGGCCAGCTCTCGGTGGTGTTCTCCGACGGCCGCTCCGTGCGGGCGCGCCTGGTCAAGGCCGACCCGAGCACCGACCTCGCCGTCATCAAGGCCGAGGGCGTCACCGACGCGGTGCCGATCACCTTCGGCCGCTCCAGCGACCTGCGGGTGGGTCAGGAGGTCGTCGCGATCGGCGCGCCCCTCGGCCTGGCCGGCACCGTCACGACCGGCATCGTCAGCGCCCTGAACCGGCCGGTCATCCCCCAGGAGGGCCAGGGCGGCGACGACAGCGTCATCGACGGGATCCAGACCGACGCCCCGATCAACCCGGGCAACTCCGGCGGCGCGCTGGTCGACCTCAACGGGAACCTGATCGGCATCACGTCCGCGATCGCCTCGCTCGGCAGCGCGTTCGGCGGCCAGTCCGGCTCGATCGGCCTCGGCTTCGCGATCCCGATCGACCAGGCGAAGGTCATCGCCGAGCAACTGGCCAAGGGTCAGACCGTGAAGCACGCGCTGCTCGGCGTCCAGGTCACCAGCTCGACCGACGCGAACCAGCGCGGCGCGCTGATCCGCGCGGTCACCCCCGGCGGGGCGGCCGAGAAGGCCGGGCTGCGCAGCGGCGACGTCGTCACCCGCATGGACAGCCGGGTCATCTCCGACGAGGCCGCGCTCGTCGCGGGCGTCCGGTCCCAGCAGCCGGGCACCAAGGTCAAACTGACCTACGTCCGGGACGGGGAGACGCGCACGGCCGACGTCACGCTCGGAAGTGACTGACCGTCGCGCTCCTGGTGCCGACCTTGACCCGATGCGCCTGCTTTTTGGTCACACCCCGGGGATTCGGATGATCATTTCTGCGCCCCGGCGGGTTGAATAGAGAGCGATGCCTGCCTCCACGACACGGTCGATCCGCAGCGCCGCCGCCACCCTGGCGGCGGCGTTGCTGATCAGTGGCTGCGGCGTGTTCGGGGGCGACGACTCCGGCGGCGGACCGGGCGGCAGCGGCCCCAAGGGGGCCGCCGAGAGCTTCCTCGCCGACTGGGCCGCCGGGAAGTACCCCGAGGCGGGCCGGCGGACGACCGAGCCGACCGCCGCGTCCGGCGCGCTGACCGACATGCAGGACACCCTGCGCCTCGGCAAGCGTGAGTTCGACGCCGGCAGCCTCTCCGGCGACTGCGACAGCGCCAACGGCTGCCGGCTGCAGTTCGACGCGGCACTCGAGCTCGCCGGGCTCGGCGAGTGGCGCTACGAGTCCTCGCTGCAGGTCGTCCGCGTACAGACGGCCGCGGGCGAGAGCGAGTGGAAGGTCCGCTGGGCGCCGAGCATCCTGCACCCGCGGATGACGGAGCAGACGGCCTTCAGCCGGCTGCGCTCCCTGCCGCCGCGGGCGGCGATCCTCGACCGGAACAACACGCCTCTGGTCCGCCAGGAGCCCGTCGTGCGCGTCGGCGTGCGGGCGGGCTCGGTACCCGACGGCGCGATCGAGGACATCGCCGAGATCACCAACGTCAACGTCGACGGGTTGCGGATCCGCACGGCGCAGGCCGAGGAGGGCGACCTCGTCGAGGCGGTCGTGCTGCGCGAGGCCCAGTTCAACGCGATCCGCTCCAAGATCGAGGCGGTCAACGGCGCCGTCATCGTCCGGGACACCCTGACCCTGGCCCCGACGCGGCAGTTCGCCCGCGAGGTCCTCGGCACCGTCGGCAACGCGACCCCGAACGCGCTCGCGAACGCGGGGCCGGCGGCGAGCGACGAGGACTCGGTGGGTCTGTTCGGCCTGCAGGCGCTGTACCAGAAGCAGCTCGCCGGCCGGGCCAGCGGACGGATCGACCTCATCGACGTCGACAGCGGCGAGCCCGTCGAGACGCTCATCGAGTTCGTCGGCGTGCCCGGGACGCCGGTGCACACCACTCTCGACATGCGGATCCAGACCGCGGCCGAGCAGGCCGTCGCCCTGACCGACGAGAACTCCTCGCTGGTCGCGATCGACACGACGACCGGCAACGTCCTCGCGGTCGCGAGCGGCCCGGCCGACAAGGCCGGCGAGGACCGCGCGCTCAACGGCCAGTACGCACCGGGGACGGCGTTCAAGATGGTCGGCGCGCTCGCCCTGCTGCAGAGCGGGCTGACGCTGCGAGACCAGATCGGCTGCCCCGCGTCGGTGACGATCGAGGGCAAGAAGTTCGAGAACTACGACGGTCTCGGCAACCGTGGGCAGCTCTCGCTGGAGCAGAACTTCGCGCAGTCGTGCAACACCTCCTTCGCCCGCCGCATCGCCGACCTCGACACCGACGCGCTCGCGGACGCGGCCGAGGCGTTCGGCATCGGCGGCAACTGGGACCTGCTCGTCAACACCTTCTCCGGCGACGTCCCGCCGGCCCGCGACCGTCTCGAGCTCGCCAACGCGGCGATCGGTCAGGGCCGCGTGCTGATGAGCCCGCTCGCGATGGCCGTGGTCGCCGCCGCGATCGCCGACGGCACCCCGCGCTACCCGCGCCTCGTGCTCGACGGCAAGCCGCCGCGGACGTCGCCGCCGGCGAACCCGGCGATCGTGCCGCAGCCCGGCACGGTGCCGAGCACCTCGCCGCCGGCGCCGCCCTCCCCCTCACCGACGCCCGAGTGGTTCCCGGCCGAGGACGAGCGCCCGTCGCTCCCGCCGCTCCCCTACGCCTCGGAGCTGCGCGAGCTGCTCCAGGTCGGGGCGAGCCACGGCACCGCCAAGCCGGCCCACGTGCGCCCGACCGTCGGCGCCACCACCGGCACCGCCCTCTACGGCAGCGACACCGAGCCGGGACGCCACGCGTGGCTGGTTGGCTACAACGGGAACATCGCCTTCGCCGTCATCGTCGAGCGCGGCACCAGCGGCCCCGCGACGGCCGGCCCGCTCGCGCGGGCGTTCCTGAACGCCATCCTCTGACGGATCCTCAGAACGCCGTACGGCCGGTCAGTCCCAGTTCTGCTGCCAGAGCTTGAAGCCGCCCCGGAGCCCGGCCTCGTTGCCGACGCGGGTGTGCTCGAACGACAGGTCGCCGACGAGGTGCTTGGCGTTGCCTCCGCCGACGTAGAGCCGGTCCCACCACAGGACGGCGTGCCAGCGAGCCAGCGCGCGGTCGAAGCGGCGGGTCCAGGAGCGGTTGCCGATGGCACGGCGGGCGTGGTCGCCGAGTTGCTGGTCGTAGGTCTCGCCCCGGCGGAACGGGGCCTGCGAGAGCTCGAGCTTGGGCAGGATCCGGCCGTTGTCGAACAGGGCGGCGCCGAGACCCGTCCCGAGCGCGAGGAGAACCTCGAAGCCCTGCCCGGTCACGACCCCGAACCCGGCGAGCTCGGCGTCGTTGACGACACGGACGGGGCACCCGAACGCCTTCTGGATCGCGGTGGCCGCGTCGTAGTGGCGCCAGGCCGCGAGCAGATCGGGCCGGACGGGGGTGAACGGGCCGGCCTCGGTGACGAAGTGCGGGGTGGCGAGCACGCACCCACCGCGGATCATCCCGGGCAGGCCGACCGAGATCCGGTCGAACGTGGGCAGCTGCTCGGCGACCTCCTGCAGCGTGCTGATCAGCCGCTCCGGAGGGCACGGGTAGGGCGTGCGCACGCGCACCCGCTCGACGAGCGGGACACCCGCGCCGTCGAGCACGGTGCTCTTGAGGCCGGTCCCGCCGACGTCGAAGGTCAGGGTCCGCTCGCCGGGCGCACCCGGTCCCCCGGCGGGCTGCTCCGGATCGTCCACGTCGGAAGACGATACGCGGCCCGGCCGGGCGGAGTTCGCAGGTCAGGCCCCGGAACCCCCGAGTGGCGTCAGGCCGGCCGACAGCTCCACGAAGAGTGCGGCGTAGGTCTCCCGGACCTCGTCCAGCGTCGCGGCGTCGGCCTTGGCCAGCGTCCGGCACAGGGCGACCGCCGTGCTCCGGGCGCTCTGCAGCTCCGCGATCGCCGCGCGGTTCGGACGGGGACGGGCCAGCTCCCGGGCGATCCGGGTGCCCTGCAGGGCGATCACCTGGCCGACCAGGGTGATGGTGGAGGTGAAGTCGCCGGTGCGTTCGAGCGGGTGTTCCAGGGTCTGTGCGGGGGCGTTCATTCTCGAAAGGTAAGCCGGTACGGGCCCGTACAGGTTTCGCGCATGTTTAACCTGTGCCCACCCTCGCCGCCGACGCAGTAGCCGGCTCCCCCGATCGGCCTAACGCGCGGTCGGGAAGTGCAACGCAGCGTCCGACGCGGCACTCTCCGGCCACCGGCTCGTCACCGCCTTGGCCCGCGTGTAGAACCGGACCCCCTCGGCCCCGTGCACGTGGGTGTCGCCGAACAGCGAGTCCTTCCAGCCGCCGAAGCTGTAGAACGCCATCGGCACCGGGATCGGGACGTTGACGCCCACCATCCCGACCGAGACCTCGCGGGTGAACCGCCGGGCGGCCGCCCCGCTGCCGGTGAAGATCGCGACGCCGTTGCCGTACGGGTTCGCGTTGACCAGCGCGACGGCCTCCTCGAAGGTCGCCACCCGGACGACGGAGAGGACCGGGCCGAAGATCTCGTCGGCGTAGGCCTCGCTGCTCGGGCTGACGCCGTCGAGCAGGGTCGGACCGACCCAGAAGCCGTTCTCGTGCCCCGGAACGGTCACGGCGCGGCCGTCGACCACGACCCGGGCGTCGGTGCGCTCCACGTAGCCACGGACCCGGTCGGCGGCCTCGGCGGTCACCAGCGGGCCCATCTCGGACGTCGCGGCCCGGCCGGGGCCGACCTCGATCGCGGACGCCCGAGCCGCGAGGCGCTCGACGAGCCCGTCGGCCGCGTCGCCGACAGCGACGACGACCGAGATCGCCATGCAGCGCTGGCCGGCCGACCCGTAACCGGCGGCGGTCAGTTCGGCGGCGGCGTTGTCGAGGTCGGCGTCGGGCAGGACGACAGCGTGGTTCTTCGCCCCGCCGAGGGCCTGGACGCGCTTGCCCGCCGCGCTCGCCCGGCCGTGCACGTAGCGCGCGATCGGCGTCGAACCGACGAAGGAGACCGCCGCGACGTCCGGGTGGTCGAGCAGCGCGTCCACGGCGGTCTTGTCGCCGTGCACCACGTTGAAGACGCCCGCCGGCAGACCCGCCTCGGCGTAGAGCTTCGCGACGAGCATCGACGCCGACGGGTCCCGCTCGCTGGGTTTGAGGACGAAGGTGTTGCCGGCCGCGATCGCGATCGGGTGCATCCACAGGGGGACCATCGCCGGGAAGTTGAACGGCGTGATGCCCGCGCAGACCCCGAGCGGCTGGCGGAACGAGTACGCGTCGACGTTGGTCGAGACCTGGTCGGAGTACTCGCCCTTGAGCAGGTGCGGAATCCCGCAGGCGAACTCGACCACCTCGAGGCCGCGGGTCACCTCACCGCGCGCGTCCGCCAGGGTCTTGCCGTGCTCGTCGGTGATCGCCTCGGCGACGGCGTCGACATTGCGGTGCAGCAGCTCCCGGAACGCGAACAGGATGCGGGCCCGCGCGACCAGCGAGGTCTCACGCCAGCCGTCGGCGGCCTTGACCGCCGCCGAGACGGCCGCGTCGACCTCGCCCGGGTCCGCGAGGGCGACCTCGGCCTGGACCTCCCCCGTCGCCGGCTGGAACACCGGGCCGCGGCGGCCCGACGTGCCGGGCGTCTGGGCGCCACCGATCCAATGGCCGATCTCGCGCACCGGGCCTCCACGGGTGTTCGAAGTGGATCACCAGTATTGCCGGGCGCGTTCGTACTTAGGTCCCGCTCGGCTTGGTGTCTTTGGATGTCCGCTTTCGGGACTTTGGTCTCGTCACCCGATGGGTCCCTTTCGTCGAAGTTGTTGTCGGCCCGCACGGAGCGGGCGCCCGCAGGGAGCACCTGCGAAACATCAACTCAAAGGGGACTCCCGAGATGCGCATCGTCACCAAGAAGAAGGCCGCTGTTCTCGTCGCCGTCGCTGCTGTCGCGATCGCCGGTGCGGGTGGCGCGTACGCCTACTGGACCACCTCCGGTGAGGGCTCCGCGACCGGCGCCGCCGGCACCGACACCGCCTTCACGATCACGCAGGTCGGCACCGTCACCGGCCTCGTCCCCGGTGTCGCGCAGACCGTCGACTTCAAGGTGAACAACGGCGCGAACTTCGCCCAGTACCTCACCGGCGTCACCGCGAACGTGGCGAGCACGACCTCCGGCAACGGCGGCGGCCCGGCCTGCACCGTCGCGGACTACGTCGTCGACAACGTCCTCATCGCGGCCGGCCAGATCCCCGCGGGCCAGAGCCAGTCCGGCACCGCCCGCGTGCTGCTCAAGAACACCGACGCGAACCAGGACAACTGCAAGGGCGCGACGGTGACCCTGGCCTTCGCCTCCAACTGATACCGAACCGGGCCGGCGGAGCGAGTTCCGCCGGCCCACGCACGCCCGGACGTCAGGTCCGGACCGACACCGCCGAAGTGATCACCACGGGGACCGAGGAGAACGCCATGACCGAGCAGACGGAAGAGCGGCGCAGGCGCCGCGTGGCCGTTCTCCTCGGCCTGCTCGCGTTGCTCCTCACGGGCGTGTTCGCGTTCCTCGCCTCCCTGGCGACCGGTGCCGCGACCCCGCCGCTGCGGATCGCCGTCGAGCCCGGCGCCGTCGTCCTCGGGGACGAGCGGTCGGCCGAGTACGCCATCACGCTGGTCCGCGGCTCGGAGACGGGCCCGGTGACCTTCACCGCGGCGGCGCTCCCGCCGTTCGCATCGGCGGCCTTCACGCCGGCCACCACGAGCGGCGACACCTCCACGCTGGTGGTCACCGTCGACGAGAAGTTCACCCCGGCCGGCGACTACGACATCGTCGTCCGCGCCACCGGGGAGGACGCCGTCGCCGGTACCACCGTCCGCCTGACGCTGCGCCCCGCCGCCTCGGCGGCGAGCGGCCTTCCGCTCGCGTTGACCGGCCTCCCGGCGGCAACGCTCCGCCCCGGCATCTCCGCCCCGATCGACGTCGAGCTGACGAACAACAACGCGGCCGACCTCGACATCGAGGCGCTCCGCGTCGACCTCGCGATCGCGGCCGCCCCGAACGCGACCGGGCGCCTGGTGTGCACCGTCGCCGACTTCGCGCTCACCCCGTACACCGGCCCGACGTTGACGCTGCCCGCCGGCGCCACGCGCACCCTGTCCGACCTCGGAGTCCCGACCGGGCAGTGGCCGCGGGTCCGCATGCTCGACACCCCGGTGAACCAGGACGGCTGCAAGAACGCCGCGCTGCGCTTCACCTACGGCGCCACCGGGCGGGCCTCGTGAGCCGCCACGCCGCGCCGACGGCGCGCCTCCGCCGCGTCGCCGTGACCGCCGCGCTCGTCGCCGGCGCCGTGACGCTCCCGACCGGGGTCGCGCAGGCCTACTGGCGGACCACCGGAACCGGGTCCGCCGCCGCCTCCGCGGGCAACCTGTCGCCGCTGACCGGCGTGGCCGCGACGGCCGACGTCGCGGGGCCGCTCGCCCCGGGGTCCACCGGCACGCTCGTGGTCGCCGTGCGCAACCCGAACTCGATGCCGATCACCGTCACAGCGGTGACCGCCGGCGCCGGCCCGATCGGCGTCAGCGGCGCGCTCGGCACCTGCACCAACCCTGCCGTCACCGTCGTGCCCCGGACCGGGCTGTCGACCGTGGTCGCTCCCGGCGCGAGCGTTTCGATTCCGCTCCCCGGCGCAGTGACCATGGGACAGGCCGACAACGGGTGCCAGGGTGCGAACTTCTCGGTGCCCGTCACCGTGACCGGACGGATCTCATGAGCATGCCTCGCTCTCGCTACCTCGTGCCGCTGGCGCTCGCGTCCGCGGTCCTCGGGCCGACGGCGGCGTACGGGTTCTGGACCGTCAGTTCCTCCGACGTGAAGGGTTCCGCGCGTGCCGACATGATCGGCTCACCGTCGGTCCAGGCCGGCCTCAACGGCGGCGACGTCCGCATCGCGGTGACCGCGCCCGGGTCCGGGCCGGTCCCCACCTCGTACCGCGTCGACCGCACGTCCCCGACCGCGAAGACCGGCGTCTGCACGATCACGGCGGACTCCGCCGGCGTCGGCACCTGCCTCGACAGCGACCCGTCGGTCCTCGCCACCAACACCTACCGCGTCTTCGCCGTCGCGGGTTCGTGGACCGCCACGAACGCGAACGCGCCGACGACGAGCATCTTCGTCCCGGTGATCGACCGGGCCCTCACCGTCGCGGTCTCCCCCTCGCCGGCCGGGTCCAGCACGACGCTGACGCTGACCGCCACGACCGCCGGCCTCCCGGACGTGCTCTACAACGGCACCAAGAACCTGCTGATCACCGGCGCGGCGGACAGCCCCAACGGCACCGCTCCGACCTACCCGGTCACCGCCACCTTCACCGGCGGCAAGGCGACGGTCTCGGTCGTGCTGACCAACGCCGCACCGACCACGCTGACCGTCGTCAGCGAGGGTCGCTCGGGCTCGAGCTCGTCCTTCACCGTCAACCCCGCGAGCGCCGCGTCCTACGCACTCACCGGGCCGGCGACGGCGCAGGCCGGGATCGCCTACACGCTCGCCAAGGTCACCGCGACCGACGCGTACGGCAACCTCGCGACGGGGTACACCGGCAGCCGTGTGCTGACCTGGTCCGGCGCGGGCACCGCGGCCAACGGGGCCACGCCGACCGCGTCGACGACCGCGACGTTCACGAACGGCGTCGCGACCAGTGTCGCGCTGACGCTGGTGAAGGCGGAGACCGCCATGCTCAAGGCAACGACGGGCGGCATCACCACGCCGACCGCGCTGCCGGTCACCGTCGGGGGCGGCCTGCCGACCTCTGCGGCCTGGCTGGGGATCTCCTCGGTCGTCCCGGGCATCGGGCTGGTCAACTGTGCCGGGCAGAGCTGCTCGGCCTACGCGCTCGGCAACGAGGGCGGTATCGAGGGCACGATCGCGCTCACCGACGCCTACGGCAACCCCGCCGCGAACCCCGGCGCCGGCTGGTCGCTCACCTTCGTCGCGGTCAAGACCAAGGGCCAGGGGACGGGCGACTTCACCGTCGAGGGCCGCACCGGCAACCCGCTCACGCACACGGTCCCCGCGACCGGCGCCAGCTCCGTCACCTTCCGGTACATGCACCCCGGCAACGCGGACTGGAAGGACGACGTGACGATCACCCTCACCCGTCCGAACGGCACCCTCGCCGCCACCCTCACCGCGGCCCTGTACAAGACCCAGTAGCCCGCCCCGCCCGGCCGCGAACACCACAAGGGGTGACACCCTTTTTGGAGGCCGAGATGAATCCAAAAAGGGTGTCACCCCCACTGGTCAGAGCAGCGGGCGCTGGGCCTTCTTCGCGCCCTCGTAGGCGGAGCGGGCGGCCTGGGTGCTCTCCAGCGCGGAGACCTCGGCGACCGGGACGTCCCACCAGCACCCCGACGAGGGGGCCGGGGCGAGCGGGTCGACCTGGACGTGGACGACGCTGACCGCGGGCGAGGCGAGGGCCTTGTCGAGGTCGGCGCGGAACTCGTCGAGAGTCTTCGGGCGGAACACCTCGGCGCCGAGGCTCGCGGCGTTGGTCGCGAGGTCGACGGGCAGCACGTCGCCGTCGAGTCGACCGGACGCCGGGTTCCGGTACCGGTACGAGGTGCCGAACCGCTGGCTGCCGAGCGACTCCGAGAGCGCGCCGATCGAACCGAAGCCGGCGTTGTCGACGAGGACGACCGTCAGCGGGATGCGCTCCGAGACGGCGGTGACGATCTCCTGACTCATCATCAGGTACGAGCCGTCACCGACGAGGGCGACAACGTCCCGCTCCGGGGCCGCCATCTTCACCCCGAGGGCACCGGCGATCTCGTAGCCCATGCAGGAGTACCCGTACTCGACGTGGTAGCCCTTCGGGGTCCGCGCCCGCCACAGCATCTGCAGCTGTCCGGGCATGCTGCCGGCGGCCGCGACCATCGTCCCCGCGCGCGCGTTGAGGGCCTCGTTCACAGCCCCGAGCACCGCCGTCTGGACCGGAGCGGCTCCCCCGGCGCCGGTGAGCGCGGCGTCGGCGACGGGCGTCCAGGTGGCGCGGGCGCGGTCGAGGCGGGCCGTCCACTCCGCGGGCGCGCGGTGGCCGGCGAGCGCGGTGGTGAGCGCCTCCAGCCCGGCACGGGCGTCGGCGGTCAGCATCAGCGCGCCGTGCTTGGCGGAGTCGAACGCCGCGACGTTGAGGTTCACGAAACGTGTCGCCGGACCGAAGACCGTGCGCGAGCCCGTGGTGAAGTCGCTCCACCGGGTGCCGACGCCGAGCACCACGTCCGCCTCGGCCGCGAGCGAGTTCGCGACCGGCGTCCCGGTGGCCCCGAGCGGGCCGGCGCTCAGCGCGTGGTCGAACGGCAGCGTCCCCTTGCCGGCGTGGGTGTCCGCGACCGGGATCCCCGTCGCCTCCGCGAACGAGCGCAACGCGGACTCCGCGGCCGAGTAGGTCACGCCACCGCCGGCGACGACCAGCGGGCGCCGGGCGCCGCGCAGGAGTTCGGCGGCGCGGGCGAGGGCGGTGGTGTCCGGCGCCGGGCGCGCGACGAGCCAGGTGCGCTCGGCGAACAGTTCGTCGGGCCAGTCGTAGGCCTCGGCCTGGACGTCCTGCGGCAGCGCGAGCGTCACGGCCCCGGTCTCGGCCGGGTCGGTCAGCGTCCGCATCGCACCGAGCAGCGCCGGTGGCAGCTGCTCCGGACGTTCGATGCGCGCGAAGAACCGGCTCACCGGGCGGAAGGCGTCGTTGACGGTCGTCCCGGGCTCGCCGGGCAGCTCGAGCTCCTGCAGCACCGCGCCGGCCGCGCGGGTGGCGAAGACGTCGCCGGGCAGCAGCAGGACCGGCAGCCGGTTGATCGTCGCGAGCGCGGCGCCGGTGACCATGTTCGTCGCGCCCGGCCCGATGCTCGTCGTGCACGCGAGCGTCTGCAACCGATCGCGCATGCGGGCGTACCCGCACGCCGCGTGGACCATCGCCTGCTCGTTGCGCGCGAGGTAGTACGGCAGCACCGGGTCCCCGACCTTCGGTGCCTCGGTCGCGTTCTCCAGCAGCGCCTGGCCGACGCCCGCGACGTTCCCGTGGCCGAAGATCCCGAAGCAGCCGGGGATGAGCCGCTGCCGCGTCCCGTCCCGCTCGGAGTACTGGACCGCGAGGAACCGCACCAGCGCCTGGGCCACCGTCAGCCGCATGCCGTCTTACCTTTCCTTGCGTCCGAACCCTGCGTCCGAGGATGTGGTCGCAACAGCAGCCACATCGTCGGACGTTAGTGGGTGATCCGCCCGGCGGCGGAGGTCATCGGGACCCGCGGGTCGCACTCCTGGGACAGCCAGGTGCCGCGGACCCAGGCGTGGGCCGGGTCGTCACAGATCAGCCAGGCGCGTTCGGGGCCCGGGCCGGCCATGACGTTCAGGTAGTACAGGTCGACGCCGGGCGCGGCGATCGACGGGCCGTGCCACCCGTGCGGGACGAGGACGACGTCCCCGTCGCGGACCTCGGCAAGGACGTCGATCGGACGCTCCGCGGTGCCGTAGACGCGGTGGTACGCCAGACCCGGGCGGGAGAGCTCGAAGTAGTAGATCTCCTCGAGCTCGGACTCCAGGCCCGGCCGCTTGCAGTCGTGCTTGTGGGGCGGGAACGAGGACCAGTTCCCGCCGGGCGTGAGCACCTCGCACGCGATGAGCCGGTCGGCCTCCAGCACCCCGGGAACGCCGAAGTTGTTGACCTGCCGCGTCGCGCTGCCGGCCCCGCGGACCTCGACGGGGACGCTCTCGGCGGGCAGGTAGGCCGGAGCCAGCCGCCGCTCGCAGCGCGCCCCGGCGACCGCGAACCGGCCACCGCGGATCGAGTACACCGACACCGCGGAGTCGCGCGGGACGTAGGCCAGGTCGCTGACGCGGTCGAAGACGCTCTGACGCCCGGTCAGCTCGAAGCTCTCCCCGTCGCAGCCGACGGTCCCGGACCCGGCGAGCGGGAGGACGATTGCCTCCTCCTCACCGCTGTCCCAGCGGTGCGATCCGCCCGGGGGCAGATCGAGGATCCGCAGCGAGGTGTGGGTCCACTCCGGACGGCCGGCGGGGATCTCCAGTGCCCACGCATCGTGGGCCGTCGAGCCGGCCGGCAGGTGCAGGTTCACGAGCAGGCCGCCAGGTGAGCCTCGACCTCCGCGGTGGTCGGCATCGCGTCGGAGCAGGCGATCTGCGCCGCCACCAGCGCCCCGGCCACGTTCGCGAACCGCAGGATCCGCTCCAGCGACCAGCCGGCGAGCAGGCCGTGGCAGAACGCCCCACCGAAAGCGTCGCCGGCGCCGAGGCCGTTGAGCACGTCGACCCGGTACGGCGGGACCTCCACGAAACCGTCGTCGTCGAGCCCGAGCACCCCGGCCGGCCCCATCTTCACGACCGCGATGCGGACGCCCGCCTCGCGCAGCTCCTCGGCCGCCGCGCGGGGATTGCGCTCGCCCGTCGCGACCTCGCACTCGTCGAGGTTGCCGATCGCGACCGTCGAGCGCGCGAGCACGGCCCGGATCCACGGGTACGCTTCGTCGGGCGAGGGCCAGAACATCGGGCGCCAGTCGAGGTCGAGCACGGTGTGCTCGCGGCGTTCCCGCGCGCCGAGGGCCGTCAGCGTGGTCGCCCGGCTCGGTTCGCGGGACAGGCCCGTCACCGTCGTCCAGCACAGCGCGGCGCTGCGGACGGCGGCGAGCATCGCCTCGTCGGCCGCGATCTGCAGGTCCGGGGCGTCGTCCCGGTAGAAGTACAGCGGGAAGTCGTCGGGCGGGAACATCTCGCAGAACGTCACCGGCGTCCGGCCGCCGGGCACGGTGGCGACGTGGTCGTCGGACACACCGAACCCCGCGAGCGCACGGCGCAGAAAGCGACCGAAGGGGTCATCGCCCACCCCGCTGACCAGCGCCGCGCGCCGGCCGTGCCGGGCGGCGGCGACGGCGACGTTGGCCGCGCTCCCGCCGAGGTACTTGCCGAAGCTGGAGACGTCCTCCAGCCCGACGCCGACCTGCTGCGGATACACGTCGACGCCGAGCCGACCGATCGTCAGAACCTCTGCGGGCATGCTCATCGGGATCACACCGGCAGCGCAGCCCGCAGGTGGGCCAGGCTCGCGTCGACGTCGGCGCGGATCGCGGCCGCGGCGCGCTGGTTGGCGTCCGTCGGGTCGTCCTCGCCACCGCGGGGCGCGGGCAGGATGCGGTCCTGCTCGAGGACGTACCAGCCGTCGTAGCCGGCCGCCTCGAGCGTCGCGACGATGTCGGCCACCCGGGCGTCCCCGGCGCCGAGCGGGCGGTACATCCCCGCGGCCACGGCCTCGGTGTAGGTGAGTTCCCCGGTGCGGACGCGCGCGGCGAGCGCGGCGTCGACGTCCTTGAGGTGGACGTGCCGGATCCGGCGGGTCGCGACCTTCGCCAGGGCGAGCGGGTCACCGCCACCGGCCAGGCAGTGGCCGGTGTCCAGGCACAGGCCGATCGTCGCGCCGAGCAGGACGCGGTCGATCTCCTGCGGCCGCTCGACCAGGGTGCCGACGTGCGGGTGGAGCGTGCCGACGAGTCCGAACGCCGCGGCCCGCTCCGCGAGACGGTCGAGGTTCATGCAGAGCAGCGTCCACTCGTCGTCACCGAGCTCGGGCCGGGAGTCGTAGCCGTCCTGACCGCTGACGGCGGCGAAGACCACGACGCCGGCGCCGGCCTCCTTGAAGGCCCCGAACAGCGGGTCGAAGTCCGTCGCCTCGACCTCACCGGCGTGCACGACGACGGGGACGAAGCCGCCGACCGCGCTCATGCCGAACCGGTGCAGTACCGCGGCGCGTTCTGAGCCACCGTCAGGCAGGAAGCCGTCGGGGCCGAACTCCGCCGCGCGCAGACCGGCCGCGGCCATCTCCGAGAGCACGAGGTCGGCGGGGAGCTGGTAGCCCCAGCCCGGCACCTCGCACACGCCCCAGGAGATCGGGGCGCCGGCCAGCCGGTGGATCCACGGAGCGGTCATGCCACACCTTCCAGACTGACGCGACCCTGCTGGCCGGGCAGCACCCCGGCCGCCTCGATGTCGGCGACGGCCACCGGCCGCCGCTCACGACGGGAGATCTCGCACGCCTCGGCGAGGACGAACGCCGCCAGCGCGTCCGCGACGGTGCAGCGGCTCGAACCGCCGCTGCGGACGAGCGAGACGAACGCCGCCATCTCCGCGGCGTAGGCGGCGCCGAAGCGCTCCAGGAAGCCGGGGAACGCGGGCTCCGACGGGTAGGTCATCGGCTCCATCGACCGGATCGGCGTCCGCGGCTCCAGGCCGACGGCGATCGAGTCGCGGTGGCCGCGGACCTCCATGCGGACGTCGTACCCGGCGCGGTTGTAGCGGCTGGCCGAGAGCATCGCGAGCGAACAGTCGGCCATCGTCAGCGTGACCGCGACGGCGTCGACGTCACCGGCGGCGCGGATGTAGTCGTCGCCGAGGTTGGCGCCGGTGGCGTAGACCTCGACCGCTTCCTGACCGGTGACCCAGCGCAGGATGTCGAGGTCGTGCACCAGGCAGTCGCGGAAGATGCCGCCGGAGACCGCGACGTACGCCGCGGGCGGGGGCGTCGGGTCGAGCGTCTGCCCGACGATCGTGTGGATCGGCCCGAGCACACCGGACGCGACGGCCTCGTGCGCCGCCACGTAGCCGGGGTCGAACCGGCGCTGGAACCCGACCTGCACGAGGCCGCCCGCGGCCTGCACCTGCGCGAGCACCGCCCGCGTCGAGGCGATGTCCGGGGCGACGGGCTTCTCGCAGAAGACGGGGATCCCGGCCGCGACCGCGCGCAGCACCAGCGCGGCGTGGGTGTCGGTCGGGGTCGCGACGACCAAACCGTCGACCCCGCCGTCGATCCCGCCCGCGAGCAGGGCCTCGACGTCCGGCGCGCTCGCGACGCCCAGGGCGGCCGCGGTCGCGCGGGCGCGCTCGGGGTCGGCGTCGGTGATCACGACGTTCGCGGCGCCGACGGCGGCCACCAGATTCTGGGCGTGCAGCGCACCGATGCGCCCGACGCCCGCTACCCCGATCCGCACGAATCCCCCCACCAGATGAGTCCAGGAGGCAAAGGGTCCCGCTTCCGCCCCGGTCGGCGCAGCACGAACCGCCCAACCGTGGCCGTACGGATGATCCCGAGCCCGGCAATTCGGACGATTCGGGCATCCGGTTACGCCGTCCGAGGGTCCAACCACGACGGCGCGGCGCGCCTTTCCCGGGTCGGGGAAGGGCGCGCCGCGCCGGAGAAGGTGCGGGGAACCTAGTTGTTGAGCGCCACGATCGCGGACTCGATGTCGGCCGAGGCCGCCCGGTTGAAGGGCAGCTTGGCGAGCAGCGAGCCCATCAGGCAGGTGTTCGACAGGGCCGCGAACGTGAGACCGCCGCCGACCGCGCCCGAGAGGAACTTGGCCTTCGGGAACTTCAGGCTGGCGAGGATGCCGGTCAACACCAGCGAACCGGCGACCAGGCGGACCTGCCGCTCGATCGTCCACGCGGACGCGCCGCCCTCGGTGTCGCCGCCCACGGACTCCCAGGCGCCGAGCCCACCGTCGAGGACCGAGACGTTCGGGCGGCCCTTCGCGCGGAGCGCGTCGGCGGCGAGCTGCGCCCGGCCGCCGGACTGGCAGACGACGACGAGGTCGGTGTCGGCCTTGGCGAGGGCGTCGGCGTAGGTCTCGAGGTCACCGAGCGGGATGTTGTGCGAGCCGGGGATCCGCGACGCGGCGAACTCGCCGGGCGTGCGGACGTCCAGCAGACGGACGGAGCCGTTCTTCTGGCGCAGCGTGGTGGGGCTCAGGGTGTCGGGCAGGCTCATTCCGCGCTCCTCGGTCCGGGGTGCCAGGTGAGAAAGTCTACGCCTGACGTGCTCAATGTAAACCATATCGGTCGACATTGCCGACCGTCACATTCGGGACCTAACGCCCCGGAGCCCCGTCTGCTTCCCCACGGGCCCAGGCCAGGTCGGCCGGGGTGTCGATGTCCGCCGGGGAACCCAGGTCGTCGCAGGCCACGGGCGTGATCAGCTCCGGGTGGGCGGCCAGGAACGGCCGGGCCCCGGCGTCGCCCTCGGCCAGGCGCGCGACCTCGTCCCACGTCGGCCGGGCGAGCAGGACGGGGTTGCGCCGCTTCCCGCCGTAGGTGGCGGTGGCGACGCTCGCGCCGGCGGCGAAGGCGTCGACCACCCGGCGGACCACGTCGGCCCCGATGTCGGGCTGGTCCACCAGCGAGACGACGACGGCCGCGGCGTCCGTGCCCGCCAGCGCCGCGAGCCCGACGCGCAGGGACGAGCCCATGCCGGTGGCCCAGTCGGGGTTCGGGACGACCGTCGCCCCGTCGACGGTGAACGGCGCCGCGCCGGAGACCACGATCAGCGGGTCGCACCCGCCGTCGCGCAGGACGCGAACGGCCCGGTCGACCAGCCGCTCTCCCCCGAGCTCGACGAGCGCCTTCGGGGTGCCGAGGCGGCTGCCGGATCCCGCCGCGAGGACGAGGCCCGCAACCGCCATCTACATCACCGGTTCGTCGGTGACCGGGGCGAACGCCGGGCCCAGGTGGGCGGTGTCGTTGACGCGGCGGACGATCCAGAGGTCGTCGACCATGAGCATCTGGGTGATCGAGGCGTTGTCGACGTGCATGAAGGCCATCGGCGAGCAGCCGGTGGCGAGGGCGATCGCGATTCCGATGACGCCGCCGTGGCAGACGACCGCGACGCGCTGCGCCGGGTGGGCGGCCTGGATCTTCTCCAGCGCCCCGCGGACCCGGGCGCCGAACGCCTCGTTGTCCTCACCGCCCGGGATGACGCCCCAGTCGCCCTTGCGCATCATCTCGAGGAAGGAGGCGTCCTTCTGCTGGGACCGCTTGCGGAACTCCCCGCCCTCCCACTCGCCGAGCTCGACCTCGCGGAGCTCGGGGACGACGATCGGGTCCAGCCCGGAGAAGTTCGCGAGCGGCGCGGCGGTCTGCTGCGTGCGGACCAGCGTCGAGCAGTAGATGGCCTGGATCCCGACGGAGGCGAGCCGCTCCCCCATCAGCGCGGCCTGCTGGTGGCCGAGCGGCGAGAGCGCCGGGTCCGCCTGCCCGCTCGGCAGCCGCGGGTAGGAGGACGAGCTCATGCCCTCGGACTGCCCGTGGCGGATCAACAGGATGTCGGTCGCGCCCTCGGGGGCCTCGAAGGCCTTCTGGGCGTAGGCGACTTTCGGGTCGACGTCGTCGTTCGACATGGCCGTCTCCTGCCGTCTCGGTACCCGGTCGTAGGCCCCCTCGACCGTAGCGGGAAGCTGTACTCCGATAATCCGCCAGGACTGTGACACCGCTGACAGGGAGTACCGCACGATGGGCCGGCTCGCGCAGACCGAGAACCTGACCGATGTCCAGCAGGAGATCCTGCGCACGGTGGCCGACTTCGTCGAGAAGGAGATCATCCCGAACGCGCAGGAGCTGGAGCACAGCGACACCTACCCGCAGGAGATCGTCGACGGGATGAAGGAGATGGGCCTGTTCGGGCTCACCATCCCCGAGGAGTACGGCGGTCTCGGCGAATCGCTGCTGACCTACGCCCTGGTCGTCGAGCAGATCGCCCGCGGCTGGATGAGCGTCTCCGGGATCATCAACACCCACTTCATCGTCGCCTACATGCTCATGCAGCACGGCACCGACGAGCAGAAGCAGAAGTACCTGCCCCGCATGGCCGAGGGCGAGGTCCGCGGCTCGTTCTCGATGTCCGAGCCCGGGTGCGGCTCCGACGTCTCGGCGATCAAGACCAAGGCCAAGGAGGACGGCGAGGACTTCGTCGTCAACGGCGCCAAGATGTGGCTGACCAACGGTGGCTCCTCGAACCTCACGGCGGTGCTCGTCCGCACCGACGAGGGCGCGGAGTCGGTCTACAAGAACATGACCGTCCTGCTCGTCGAGAAGCCCTCGGGCTTCGGCGAGGTCCTGCCGGGCCTGACCGTCCCGGGCAAGATCGAGAAGATGGGCTACAAGGGCGTCGACACGACCGAGATGGTCTTCGACGACTTCCGCATCGCGCAGGGCCAGGTCCTCGGCGGCGCCGCCGGCCGCGGCCGCGGTTTCTACCAGATGATGGACGGCGTCGAGGTCGGCCGCGTCAACGTCGCCGCCCGCGGTTGCGGCGTTGCGATCCGCGCCTTCGAGCTCGGTGTCCAGTACGCCCAGCAGCGCGAGACCTTCGGCAAGAAGATCGCCGACCACCAGGCCGTGATGTTCCGCCTCGCCGACATGGCCTGCAAGGTCGAGTCCGCGCACCAGATGATGGTCATGGCCGCCCGCAAGAAGGACTCCGGCGAGCGCAACGACCTCGAGGCCGGCATGGCCAAGTACCTCGCCTCCGAGTACTGCCGCGACGTCGTCGAGGACTCGTTCCGCATCCACGGTGGCTACGGCTTCTCGAAGGAGTACGAGATCGAGCGCCTCTACCGCGAGGCCCCGATGCTCCTGATCGGTGAGGGCACCGCCGACATCCAGCGCATGATCATCGGCCGCCGGCTGCTGGAGGACTACAAGCTGCGCAGCTGAGCGGAGCGCCGAGCGAGGAACGAGCTCGAGCGTTCCCGAGGCAAGCAGCTTGTTGGAGCGAAGCGGAACATAAGATCCGGGTGTGACGCTGACGCGGCGTCAGGTCTCGTTGTTCATGACGTAGCAGGCCTCCTGGAGCAGTACCGCGTAGATCGCGGAGGCAAGGTTCTTGTCGACGGTGATCCGCGCGGTGCTGAACCGCTTCACGATGATCGGGATCACCTTGGTCTCGAACATCCCGCTCGCCATCTGGTCGCAGGTGGCCCGCACCTTGCGGATCGTCGCGGCGCGGTCGGGAACCAGCCGCTTGTCGAGTTGCCGGAGGCGGGCGACGACCGCGGCCTGCCAGCCGCTCAGCGCGGCCTGGGACCGGACGTCGGTCTTCGACGGGACGACGACCTCCGGGGCGACGGTGGCCTTGGCGGGCTGCGCCTTCGCCCCGGCCGCCGGCGCGGCGGCCCCGGATGCGGCGGGCGCCGGGATCGCGGCGGCAGAGGCCGCGGGCGGGGTGGTGCCGGCGGCCGCGGTGGGAGTCTCCTCGGTGCTGCCGCCACAGCCGGTCAGGGCCAGCGCCGTGGCCAGGGCGAGCGCGGGCAGCGCGGTTCGAACGTGCAGGGGCATGGTCGGACGGTAGATCCGTAATGTCACCGCTATATGAACGCGCGTTGCGTTTGTGGTTGGTTCAGGCCATGGGTGACGAGCACCTCACGCACGGCTGGGAGGCCGGGGCGTCCGACGAGCATTCCGTGCTCCGCGCGTTCGTCCTCAGCACGGCGGACTCGACGGCCTGGATGGCCGAGCGCGTCGGCGGCCGAGTCGGCCGGTGGGACGACCTGGCAGCCGCGGACCCGGCGTCGCCCGTCTTCTTCGACAACTTCGCCGTGCTGTTGACGCCGCCGGCCTACGGGAACCTCGACGACGCCGTCGCACGCCTGGCCGCGTTCTACCCGCCCGACCGCCACTTCGTGCTGCTCTCGGTCTGGCCGACGCCCGACCTGAGCGGGCAGGGCTTCGCGCTGATGGGGCACCCGCCGTTCATGGTCCGCGCGGCGGGCGGGGATCGGCCGCCCGCACCGGACGGGCTGACGATCGTCGAGGCGACCGACGCGGCGACGCTGGCCGACGCGCTTCACGTCCTCGGCGAGGGCTTCGGCTTCCCGGCCGAGGGCAGCCCGGCCGGCGACCCGCGCGTCCTCGACGGTCCGATCCGGGTCTGGGTGGGCTACGCCGACGGGCGCGTAGTGAGCACCGCGGCGGCCCGACTCGGGCACGGGATCGTCGACGTCGAGGCGGTGGCGACGCTCCCCGGGTGTCAGGGCCGCGGCTACGGCGAGGCGTTGACGTGGGAGGCCACGCTGGCCGACCCGGCGCTCCCGGCGGTGCTGTACGCCAGCGACGCCGGCCGTCCGATCTACGAGCGCATGGGTTACCTGCCGTTGTTCCGCCTCACGCTCTGGCACCGGCCGCCCGCCGCGGCGTAACGATCCTGAGGGGACGTCAGGGCGCGAGACCCCGGACGATGGTGTCGAGGAGCCGCTCGTAGGTGGCGCCCGGGTCCGCCGTCAGGACCAGCGAGTTGAGCTCGAGGGCGACCGCGCCGTGCACCGCGTCCCAGATCTGCTGGGCGACGTCGACGACGTCCCCGCGGGCCAGGACACCGCCGTCCATGGCGTACTCGACGCGGGCGAGGAGTTCGCCGAACGCGCGCATCGAGGCCTCGGCGACCTCGTCGGACCCGAGTCCGATGCGGGCGAGGAAGATCGCCTCGTAGTGCTGGCGGTTGGCCAGCGCCCACTCCCGGTACCGGCGCCCGCCGGCCATCAGCCGCTCGCGCGGGTCGGGCTCGTTGTCGCGGCCGACGGCGGCCTGGAAGTCCTCGATCGCGCGGATCAGCAGGGCGTCGACGAGCCCGTCCTTGCTTCCGAACCGGCTGTAGACGCCCATCGGGGCGACACCGGCCTCCGCCGCGACGGCGCGGACCGTGACGCCGGCGAGCCCGTCGCGGCGCAGCACGTCGTCGGCGGCCCGCAGCAGCGAGGTGCCGACGTCCTGGCTGGGCGTCCGCTGCGGCGCGACCCGGGAGGTGCTCACCCCGTCATCCTGCCCGCTCCCGCGAGGATGGAACAACGTTCCACAGCCCGTTCGGCGGACACTCTGGGCGGACGCTCAGGTGGGGCGCACCCGGAGCCCGCTCAGGGCGAGGTCGACGACGGCGTCGGCGAGTTCGCGCTCCCCGAGCCCCCCGCCGGGGCGGTACCACTCGGTGAGGGAGTTGATCAGGCCGAAGAGGAGCCGGGCGGTCAGCCCGGGGTCGGCCGCGGACCGCAGGTCGCCCTCGGCCTCGGCGGCGGCGACCAGCGCGGTGACGCGGTGGTCGAACTCGCGGCGGCGGGCCAGCGCCGCGCGCTCGGTCTCGGTGTTGCCGCGGACCCGCAGCAGCAACCGCACGTGCGGGAACTCGCGGACCAGGACCTGCACCGATCCGCGGAGCAGACCCTCCAGCCGCTTCACGGCCGGGCCGTCGTCGGACTCCGCGGTCTCCAGGGCGGCGAACAGACCGCCCAGGGCGCGGTCCAGGGAGCGCCCGAGCAGCTCCTCCTTGCCCTTGACGTGGTGGTAGAACGACGACTTCGTGATCCCCGCGGCGCGGGCGAGGTCGTCCATGCTCGTCCCGTCGTAGCCGCGCTCGCCGAAGACCTCGACCGCGACCGCGAGCAGCGACTCGACGTCGTACCGGCTGCGTTTCTCGGCAGGCTTCGCGGATCGTTCGGCGGTACTCATCGCAGGTCCAGCACCCGCTTGGCCTTGCCGACGGAACGTTCGATGGCGCCCGGTTCCCCCACCTCGACCTGCGCGCCGAGGCCGAGTTCGGCGAGCAGCAGGCGCTCGAGCTGCCCGGCGAGCTCGCCGTAGCGCGCCCGCTCCACGTCGGGCCGGGCCTCGGTGCGAACGGTGAGGACGTCGAGCCGCTCGGGCCGGGTCAGGACGCAGAGGAAGTGCGGCGACAGACCCGGGACGCGGAGGACCATCTGCTCGACCTGCGAGGGGTAGGCGTTCGCGCCGCGGACGATCATCATGTCGTCGGCGCGGCCGGTGATGCGCTCGATGCGCGGGAAGCCGGGGCGCGCGGTGCCCGGCAGCAGACGCGTCAGGTCACCGGTGCGGTAGCGGATGACCGGGAAGGCCTGCTTGGTCAGCGAGGTCAGGACGAGCTCACCGCGTTCGCCCTCGGGCAGCGGGTCACCGGTCTGCGGGTCGACGATCTCGGGCCAGAAGTGGTCGGCCCAGATGTGCAGGCCGTCCTTGGTCTCGCCGCACTCCTGCGCGACGCCGGGACCCATCACCTCGGACAGCCCGTAGATGTCGACGGCCGCCATGCCGAAGCGGGCCTCGATCTCGGCGCGCATCGCCTCGGTCCACGGCTCGGCGCCGAGGATGCCGACCTGCAGCGAGGTCGAGGCCGGGTCGATGCCCATGCGCTCCATCTCGTCACCGATCGCGAGCAGGTAGGAGGGCGTCACCATGATGACCTGCGGCTGGAGGTCGCCGATCAGCTTGATCTGACGCTCGGTCAGGCCGCTGGAGACGGGGACGGCGGTGCAGCCCAGCTTCTCCGCGCCGTAGTGCGCCCCGAGGCCGCCGGTGAACAGGCCGTAGCCGTACGCGATGTGGATCGTCTGGCCCGGCCGGCCGCCGGCCGCCCGGATCGAACGGGCCATCAGACCGGCCCAGGTGTCGATGTCGTCGAGCGTGTAGCCGACGACGGTCGCCAGGCCGGTGGTCCCGCTGGAGGCGTGGATGCGCGCGAGCTTCTCCCGCGGGACCGCGAACCGGCCCCAGTTGTCGGCGCGCAGGTCGGCCTTCGTGGTGAACGGCAGCTTGGCCAGGTCGGCCAGGCCCGAGATGTCGTCCGGGTGTGCGCCGGCCGCGTCGAACGCGGCCCGCGTTGCCGGGGCGCTGGAGTACGCGTGCCGCACCGACCAGCGCAGTCGCTCCTCCGCGAGGGCGGCCACCTCGTCGGCGGAGGCGGTCTCGATGGGGTCAAGGACTGCGCTGGCGGTGTCAGTCATGTCAGTCGCTCCGTGATTCGAACGCCGTCCGAGCCGGGCTGGTTCTCACCGATCGTGCGCGACCGGCCGCGGAACTCGGCGACGATCTCGCCGTCGTCCCGCATCACGGTCACGTCGTACACGCCGCTGCGACCGAAGCGGGTCCGTTCCACCGCGCGGGCGGTCAGGACGTCGCCGACGGACGCGGGTCGGCAGAAGGTGATCTCGCCGCCGGAGGCGACGGTCTGGGGACCGTGGCTGTTGCAGCACACGGCGAACGCGGTGTCGGCGAGCAGGAACAGCACGCCGCCGTGGCAGATGTCGAAACCGTTGACCTGATCCTTCGTCACCGTCATGCGCAGGGTGACGTCCCCCGGCGCGACGGACACGAGCTCGATGCCCGCCGCGTCGGACGCCCGGTCGTTGAGCATCATCGCGTGAGCGACGGCGTCCGCGACCTTCAGCGGATCGGGCGCGGTCATCGGTCGTAGTCCACGGTCAGCTCGGGGCCTTTCGGCCGGGCCTGGCACGTGAGCACGAAGCCGCGTTCGAGTTCGTCGTCCTCGAGGGCGAAGTTGGCGTCCATGGCAGCCGTGCCGGAGGTGACGGTGGCGCGGCAGGTCCCGCAGACACCGCCGCGGCAGGCGTACGGGGCGTCCGGGCGCAGGCGGAGCACCCCGTCGAGCACGGTCTCCTCGGGGCTGATCTCGACCTCGCCACTGCGTCCGTCGAGCGTGAAGTACACGGTGCTGTGCGGGCCGTCGACGTGCGTGGAGTCGACCTTGGCCGGCGACACCGGGGCGCCCCGGTGGAAGATCTCACGGTGCACCCGCGCCGGGTCCACACCCCGAGCTTCGAGGACGCCGGCCCACGTGCCGACCGCGTCGTTCGGGCCGCACAGGTACCAGGCGTCGGCGTCGAGCGGGACCAGCGGGCCGAGGACCCCGTCGAGCTTGTCGGCGTCCAGGCGGCCGGCCCGCAGCGGCGAGGCCTGCGGTTCCCGGGAGAGGAAGTGCAGCAGCTGGAACCGCGACGGGTAGGAGTCCTTGAGGTCCGCGAGCTCCTCGCCGAACATGATCTGCGCCGACCCGCGGCTGCCGTAGAGCAGCGTCACGGTGCTGCGCGGCTCCCCCGCCAGCACGCTCGCCACGATCGAGAGCAGCGGCGTGATGCCGGATCCCGCCCCGAGCGCGACGTGGTGCCGAGCGGTGTCGGGCGAGATGTCGGTCCCGAAGTTCCCCTTCGGTGTCATCACCTCCAGCTGCATGCCGGGCCGCAGGTCGGCACACGCCCAGGTGGAGAACGCTCCGCCGGGCAGCCGCTTGACGCCGATGCGCAGCGGGCCGCCGACGGGCGTGGCGATCGAATAGCTGCGACGCGCGTTGGCCCGCCCGTGGTCGCTGCGGATCGTCAGGTGCTGGCCGGGCCGGAACCGGTACGCCTCCGCGAGCTCCGGCGGGACGTCGAAGGTCACCGCGACCGAGTCGGAGGTGAGGGGTTCGACCGCCGCCACCGTCAACGTGTGAAACGCCGCGCGAACCGGCGACGCCGTCTCCTCGACCACCGTCATCAGTGCGCCTTCATTCGCTCGAAGGGCTCCTTGCACTCGTTGCAGGCGTGCAGGGCCTTGCAGGCCGTCCCGGAGAACCGGGAGAGCTCGCGGGTGTCGAGCGACCCGCACTGCGGGCAGCGGACGGACAACTGCAGGGCGACCGGACCGTCGCCGCGGCGCGGGGCCGGCGGCGCGATGCCGTGCGCGGCGAGCGTCGTGCGTCCGGTCTCGGTGATCCAGTCGGTGGTCCAGGCCGGGGCGAGCACCGTGCGGACCTCGACCTCGGTCGCGCCCGCGGCGGTCGCGGCCGCGCGGACCTCGTTCGCGATCGCCTCCATCGCGGGGCAGCCGGAGTAGGTCGGGGTGATGGTGACGACGGTGGTCGTGCCGTCCACCTCGACGTCGCGCAGGATGCCGAGGTCCGCGATCGTGATCAGCGGCAGCTCGGGGTCGAGGACCCCGGCGACGGCCGTGCGGATCGCGCTCTCGGTGGAGCGGACGTCTCCACGTGCGGTCACCATGTCGCCCCCGGGTGGGCGCGGTGGAGCGAGGTCATCTCCTCGATCAGGGCGGTGAACTCCGGGGTCCGGACGCCGCCACGGCCACCGCCGGCCGCCGGCTCGACCTGAGGCACCGTCAGCGTGGCCTCGGCCAGGACGGCCTCGACGTACTTCGACCACGCGGGCCGCAGGGACGACGGATCGACCGCCGCCCCGAGCCCGACCAGACCGGCCGTGGCCGGGTCCGGCGCGAACAGCTCGTCCGCGAACGGCCACATGGCCTCCAGCCCGGCCTGCATGCGCCGGTGCGACTCCCCCGTGCCGTCCCCGAGGCGCAGCGTCCACATCGTCGCGTGGTCGCGGTGGTACGCGACCTCCTTGACGGCCTTGCCCGCGACGCCGGCGAGCGTCGGGTCCGAGCTGCGGGACAACGCGTCGTAGAGCTCGTACTGGTAGGACGAGAACAGCAGCTGACGCGCGACGGTCGCGCCGAAGTCACCGTTGGGCCGCTCGACGAGGTGGACGCAGCGGAACTGCTCCGGGGCGCGCCGGTAGGCCAGGGCGTCCTCGTCCCGGCCGTCGAACGAGCCGGCGTAGGTGAGCAGCGCGCGGGCCTGGCCGAGGAGGTCGAGGGAGATGTTCGCGAGCGCGACCTCCTCCTCGAGCTCCGGGGCGTTGGTGATCCACTCGAGCAGACGCTGCCCGAGGATCAGCGCGTCGTCCCCGAGGGCGAGGGCGTAGGCCGCGACGGCGTTCGGCGTCGTCACAGGTGATCCACCTCGGGCGGCAGGGTGTAGAAGGTCGGGTGCCGGTAGACCTTGTCGCCGGCGGGGTCGAAGAACGCGTCCTTCTCCTCCGGGCTCGACGCGGTGATCGCGTCGGCCGGGACGACCCAGATCGAGACGCCCTCCTGCCGGCGGGTGTAAAGGTCGCGCGCGTTCCGCAGCGCCAGTTTTGCGTCGGGCGCGTGCAGGCTGCCGACGTGCGCGTGCCCGAGCCCGCGCCGGGGCCGCACGAAGACCTCCCAGAGGGGCCAGTCCGAGCTCACGCGGCGTCCACCTTCGCGGCCTGCTTCTTCGCGTAGGCGAGCGCGGCCTCGCGGACCCACGCCCCCTCGGTGTGCGCGGCGACGCGGCGCTCGATGCGCTCGGCGTTGCACGGCCCGTCGCCCTTCACGACACGGGCGAACTCGTCCCAGTCGATCTCGCCGAAGTCGTAGCTGTTCCGCTCGGCGTTCCAGCGCAGCTTCTCGTCGGGCAGCTTGACGCCGAGCACGTCCGCCTGAGGGGCCGTCATGTCGACGAAGCGCTGCCGGAGCTCGTCGTTGGAGTGACGCTTGATCCGCCACGCCATCGACTGCGCGGAGTTGGTCGACGCCGCGTCCGGCGGGCCGAACATCATCAGCGACGGCCACCACCAGCGGTTGACGGCGTCCTGGAGCATCTCGCGCTGGGCGTCGGTGCCGTCCCGCAGCGCGAGCAGCATCTCGAAGCCCTGGCGCTGGTGGAAGGACTCCTCCTTGCAGATGCGGATCATCGCCCGGGCGTACGGCCCGTACGAGCAGCGGCACAGCGGGACCTGGTTCACGATCGCCGCGCCGTCGACCAGCCAGCCGATGACGCCGACGTCGGCCCAGGTGAGCGTCGGGTAGTTGAAGATCGTCGAGTACTTCTGCGTCCCGGTGTGGAGCCGGTCGAGCAGGTCCGCGCGGTCGACGCCGAGCGTCTCCGCGGCGGAGTACAGGTACATCCCGTGGCCGGCCTCGTCCTGCACCTTCGCGAGCAGGATCGCCTTGCGCCGCAGCGACGGGGCCCGGGTCAGCCACGCTCCCTCGGGCTGCATACCGATGATCTCCGAGTGCGCATGCTGCGCGATCTGGCGGATCAGCGTCGCTCGGTACTTCTCGGGCATCCAGTCCCGGGGCTCGATCCGCTCGTCCGCCGCCAGGACCGCCTCGAAGTGCGCCTGCTGCTCCATGCTGGGGCCTCCGCAACCCGACCGAATGTTCGGTTGGGGATACCGTAGGTCGGCCCGCGAGGCGCTGTCAACAGCCCCCGGCGGTACGTCGGCTGACGCACCCGCGTTACCCGGCAGGTAATCGCGGACGGGCGCCGGAGGAGTCAGAGTGGGGGTATGACCACCGAGATCTCCGACCGCATCCACGCCGACGACCTGACGCCGGGGCAGGAAATCCCGTTCGGGTCGTACACGCTGACCGAGGAGGCGATCCTCGACTACGCGCGACAGTGGGACCCGCTGCCGATGCACACCGACCCCGAGTGGGCGGCGAACGGCCCGTACGGCGGGGTCATCGCGAGCGGGCTGCAGACGATCGCGGTCTACCAGCGGCTGATCGTCGACGCCCTGTGGTCGAACGCGATGGGCAAGGCCGGGCGCGGGTTCGACCTGAAGTTCCTCGGGCCCGTCCGGCCCGGGACGACGCTGACCGGCGCCGCGAAGGTGGTCGCGATCGCGCCCCGGCCCGACCGCGGGGACGCGCTCGTCGAGCTGCTCTCCCACCTCGTCGACGACGCCGGCACCACCGTGCTGGAGCTGCGCGCCGACGTCATCATGAACCTGCGCGGCGCCCCGGTTCCCTAGGGCGTGTTGATCAAGTGATCTGAGGGGAAGTTCGGCCAGGCTCGGGGTCATGGTCAG
>NZ_BAAAHE010000054.1 GCF_039525035.1 Sporichthya brevicatena | reverse complement strand
AGTCCGCGTCATGGATCAACGCTGCACCGATGACCCCAGATCAGTTGGGAGACACGCCCTAGGGATTGCGGCCGAAGCTCCCGACCATACGACCGAGGAGGTGACCGAGCCCGCCCGGTGATCACCATAGCGAGTCAAGTTGGCACGAGTGCGTATAGCCCTGATGCGTTTCAGCGACGGCACGGAGATCGCTCTGCCCAGCGAGAGTGTCGTTCTCTTCGCTCAAAGTTCTCTGCGGATCATGGCGAGGATACCGCGCCGATCTATGTGTGAGAGCCTGCGCACCGTTCGAGCGCCGACTACGCAGGAGGTACCGATGGGGCAGTCATCCGACCCAGAGATCGACCTGCTGGCCTACGTGAAGAAGTCACTCGAAGAGTCCGGCTACCCGCTGGAGATGCGAGTCGCCGCGGCGTTTCGATCACAGGGCTTCATCACCGATTCGGCGAGGTACTACGTCGAGCACGACGGCAAGACCCTCCGGGAGATCGACGTGGTCGCTCAGGGGTCGGGCCGAAACAGCCCGTCCCCTCATAAGCCATGGCTGTACTTCGCCTTTGTCATCGAGTGCAAGGCGGGGCGAGACAAGCCGTGGGTGGCGTTCCTCGGAGACGACCGCTTCGCTCGCGACGAGGACGTCTTCGATTCCATCCCACACGAATTTCTCAGCGACACGAACGAGTACGGGGATCCGAATAACGCCTTCGCCTCGTCCGATCTCCGTGGCCTGCACGCGACCAAGCTCCTGTACAGCATCGAGCCGTACGCATACTCCATCGCAGTGCCCGGCGGTCAGAACGACGGGGCCAAAGCTGCGGCGTACAACGCCGTCAGGCAGGTGAGCGCCGGCGTAGACGGCTTAGCCAGGGACTTCGCGGCTGCGGTGACACGCCCACAGCTGAGGATCTTCGTGCCGATAGTGGTGACAGCGGCACCCCTTTTCACATGCCGCCTGGACGGGCGTGGCGAACTGCAGTTGGCGCGGGCCGACCGCGTGCTGCTGGTCGCACGGCTTCGCCCGGCCGCTGAACTCACCAGCGTTTGGATCGTGCAGGACAAGTCCCTCGGTGACTTGGTCGCAGACGCCCGACAGACCGTCGAGAAGCTGTACGTCGCCTGATCCGAGGAGCAGACGAAATTGCACCAGAAGTATAGACAACGGACCCTTCTGTGCGGTTGGAAACGCTCGTCCTGTGTCCCGACACCTCCGCCAACCTCTTAGCCAACTTGACGGTGCTTAAGGAGCACGCGACTCAATCGCCCGGCTGCTGAACTCCCAACTGACTGCCCGCTACAAGTGCGGAGATCGGCACATCGTTGCGCTGAGAGCCGACGAGGCCACCCAGTGCCGAGCTGTCTTGGCGAAGACCGGCTCCCGGCTCTTCTCTCCCACCGTCGCTGGGCAGACACAGCAGAGCGGGATCGCCTCCTCGACGCGGTGCTCCTAGCGGCCGTCGCTTGCAAGAAGGTTCCGGTCCACTCGACGTAGAAGCTCAGGCGGCAAGACGCGAACGCGAGACTACGCCGGGAGCTCCAGCACACCGACGAGCTGGTCGCCGACCTCATCAGGACCACACTAAGGGCCTGCGCTTTGCCCGAGCCGTGGCCGTCATCTTTCGGGAGAGATCGATGGACAACTCTCACGTGCGTTTCGGCGTCGTTCTAAACCACGTCGCGATTGACTCCGACCTACCGTGGCAAATCGGCGGGTGGACCCTAGACCGGGCGACCCGAGACGAAGTCGATCAGTTTCGCGAACTGCTCATCGGATTCGTCAGCCAGCCCTACGCCGCCGGTCAGCCGGCTCAGGAGTTCCGGCTGGAGCTCGAGGGCAACCAAGTTCGCCCTCACCCGCTCGCAAAGGAAGACTGGCGTTACCTGGTGCTGCGCCCGACGGCTTCCGCAGTGCATTGGCAACAACTGACGGAGGCTGCGCGGCTCGCCAACACCGAACTACTGGTGGAGCTCTGGGCGACGCAAGGGCCGGTGCGAACGAGCTCTGGGGCTCCCGCCTTGGGCACGATGTACGACCAATCGCAGTGCGTTCGATTCTTCTCCTCGTTTCGGAGCGCGTGGCCCATCCCCACCGCTCGACCCGACTCGGGCGAGCTCCACGCGTTGGTGGAACTGAGAGCAGCATTGGACCAAACCCAGTACGCCGACATCGCACGCTTGATATCGGACTTTCGGACCCTCGACGTGGTCCCAGACCCAGCCCGCATCAAGCTGTTGGGCTACTTCGGGGTGATCGAAGGCTTACTGACTCACAATCCCGCCCTTGGCGACGCTTCGGATTCGATCTCGAAGCAGCTGCAGCGGAATCTCGCGATTGTGAACTCGATCCTGCCGGACGGCTTCTCCACCCATCTCGAAGAATTCGCTGGCGCGACGCTGAGTCAGGTCACCTCCGAGCTCTACAACTACCGCAGCAGGATTGCCCACGGCGGATCTGGCGATCGCGCAGTCCGATGGCTCACCGAGCGGCGGCCTCCCCAAACTGCTGAGTGGGCGGACCACGACTGGATGCACTCATTTGTCCGCCATCTAACAAAGTGCTCGCTAATCGCAGCCCTTACTGACCCAGAGGCATGCGTCCAGCTCAGGCGCCGGCCAGCCTGAGCCAGCCCACCAACCCCTTACCGCGTGGCATGAAATCTGGCATGAACCCCAGCGGGTGCCAGCATCCGGAGCGGCTGTAGAGGCTCGAACCGCAACCTCGGATGCCGGGGAGGCTATAGGCCAACGTGGGCACCGTCCTCCTAACTAGCCTCGACATTTCGCGTGTGAGCGGTTGAGTTCGGCGCGTTAAACGCGGAAGTGCCTAGCC
>NZ_BAAAHE010000053.1 GCF_039525035.1 Sporichthya brevicatena | reverse complement strand
TCAACCAGCTCGCAGGAACCGGAACCAGCTAACGGAGTCTCCATCAAACCCGGGGCGATTCAGATCCCCGAGACCGTCATCCTCTGGCGCGGTGCCCTGGTGCGCACGAACACGGCCCGGTCCAAAACGGGCGGGCGAACCCGCAGCCAGGCTTCCAACGCTCCGCCCACGTCGGCGGGCAGTGGCAACACATGCGCGCGGCCCTTGCCGGTGACGCGCACCTGCCCGTTGACCCAGTCGATGTCCTCGAGCATCAGGCGGGAGGCTTCGCCGGCTCGCAGGCCAAGCCGGACCAGGACCATCACCAGGGCACGGTCCCGTGCCCCGATCGTCGTGGCCGGATCGCAGGTGGCCAGCAACGCCGCGACCTGTTCGGCGGCCACTCCCCGCGGGAGTGATCGCTTGGATCCGGGCGGCTTGAGGATCCCCGCGGTCACGTCCCTGTCCAGGCGGCCCGTGCTCAACGCCCACCGCAACAAACAACGGACCGAGCCGACGATGTGAGCCCGAGCGACAACACCGTAGGGGCGTCCGCGCTCGGCGACGTAGGCGTTCACGATCGCGGCGTTCAACTGGTCCCACTGCAGCGACCCGTCGGCCGCCGTCACCGCGTCCAGGACATCGGCACCGTAGTAGCAGTAGGCGGCGATGGACTTCTCGCTCAGCCCGCGCTCCTCGCGCATCCACGTGCGCCACTGCGTCACCGCGGCTTGGGTCGGCGTGACTCGGACATCGTCGACCGTGCCCGCCCGCAAATATCCAGCTGACGCCAGGAACCTGCGCAGCACTCCGCTGCATCGTTTCACCGAGGCGCAGGGCCGATCCTGGGAACCCTGTGCGGTCACGAACCGCGCGAGGAGTTCCTCGTCGATGTCCTCGACCCCGGCGCCGACCGTCAGCATCCACATGCTCAGCCGCTGCACCAGGTTCATCACCGCGGCCGCGGAGCCCGACGAGTAGCCCTTCGCTGTCAACCATTGCGAGCACTCGCCCAGCACCACTGGCGCCAGCGGGCCCACCGGAATCCGCGGGACCCGAACCGGATACGGCCGGGCCGTCGGCGACCTCTTCGTCACGAACCTCACCTCCAGACACTCGATGTGCCTGAAGCGTGGTCACGACGCTGGGACTATGCCGACCTTCCAGACCTCAGCACTGCCGATGACCTCCACGACCGTGAGCAACATCGGCATAGTCCGACGGTCGGCATAGGACATCCAATGCCGACATCGGCATTGGATGTCCCCGCACCACTTCCGGTTCGGCGCCGCTGCGCTGAAGTCACGGTTCAGCAGGTCCGGGAACTTCGGCGCGGCCTTGTCCTGGCGCGTCAGATTCTTGTGGCGCTTGGGGTTGCGCCCGAACAGGTGCTGGCGGCGCATCGAGTCCGCGACGGTGTTCACGCTGACCTGCCAGCCGGCCTCGATCAGATCCAGATGGATCCGCGGCGATCCGTAAATGCCACCCGAGGCCTCGAAGCACCGCCGCACCTCAGCATCGAGCAGGGCCCGGCGCTGGGCCCGCACCGTCGGGGCCGGGTTCCCGACCCGCGCCAGCCACTTGTAGAACCACGACACGCTCACCCCGAGGATGGCGCAGCAGACCGCGTGGGGCACCCGGTGCAAGGTCCTCTGGTCGGCGATGAAGCCCGCCACGCTCACTTCGTCGCCTCCTTCACCCACAGGACCACGGAGCGCTTGAGGACATCACGTTCCATCCGCAGCTCGGCGACCTCCGCGCGCAGCCGCTTGAGCTCGGCCAAGTCATCCGCCGTGAGCTGCCCGTTCCCGCCCTCGCTGGCCCGGTCCCGGGCGACCCAGTTCCCCAGCGTGCCCTCGTTGATGCCCAGGTCCCGCGCGATCGCCGCGATGGACTTTCCCGGGTTCTCCCGGACCAGCCGCACCGCCCCCTCACGGAACTCGGCGTCGAACTTCCTTCTCGTCTCTGACATGGCTACTCCTCATAGCTCATGCCTCCACGGAAGTGGGGGATTTCCACAACGCGGCCGCGCAGCAGCCGCGCGACGGGATGGAAGAGACGGGCGGATAGGCCCTTGAGAGCGACTGCAAATCTGTCGCCAAAGCTACCCACATTCAAATCCTGGGTTCGCCACCGGGCGGAATCGGCCCTTATCTGCACGTTCGAGTTTGACTGCCCCGCTCGGTCAACCCCGGCAGCAAATGTTCTCCCATCCGGTTCGAGTCCGCGGTGGGGGCCGTCCCGTGGGGCGGCTGGAGCGGTGACTCACCAGCCTTGGGTCCTCGCGAAGGCGAGAGCACTCGCGGCGGCCGAGGCTGCGGTCACGGCGGCGGTGACGGCCGTCACTTCGCGGTGGAGGCCGCGGGGTCTCCAGTAGCCAGAGGCAATCTCGGCGGCGCGAGCTTCGTCGACGCGGTCCCAGGCGTCGACGACGGCCTCCAGACAGTCCAAGGCCCCCAGCAGCGCGACCAGCGCGACCATCTCCTCGTCGAGTGGTTCGCTGCTGCGGGTCACGTCGAGCACACGGGAGCGAAGCTCGGCCGGAACCGTCGGTTCATCGCATTGGTACGTCCGGCGCGGCAGCACGCCCAAGACCCGCGAGCGTTCCTGTCGAAACACTCCGTGTTGCGCCAAGCGGTCGAGTGCTCCTCGCGCGGTACGGGGAGCGAGCGCTGTTACGGCCTGACGGGCCGTCAGCTGTCGATCTCGAAGAAGCTCCAGGGCCGCTTCTGTGACCGTGTTACCGGTGATCTTGTTGCCGACCACGACCAGCGATTGGTCAATGCTGCTCCCGCAGGAAACGAAGCGGATGCGCCGATCCAGCACGAGGGACAGCAGGGCTCCGCCGGCCGCGGCACATTCCTGATCGGGCCGGCTCACCACCGGGTGACCATCGCGCCCATCCAACAGGAGCGCCAGGGCGCTCTCTGCGAGACTCAACCTGGGCACGAGTCACCCGCCCGATCTGCATATCTGCTTGAGTGCAGTAGCATTTGATGGGTGAGCGAGGAACGACCCGTCGGTGGTGCC
>NZ_BAAAHE010000052.1 GCF_039525035.1 Sporichthya brevicatena | reverse complement strand
CCCGGTGGGAGCGCCGGGGGAGGCGCCGGCCGGCGCCGTGCCGGTGACGGGCGCGACCCCCGTCGAGGGTGCGGCCCCGGTCGCCGGCGGAGCGGCGGCGCCGACGGCGAAGAAGGGCAAGGGCGCCAAGGCCGCCGAGGGCGCCGCTTCGGCCGGCAAGGCGGCGACCTCCCAGGGGATCACGAGCATCGACAACGCCGCCCAGGCCGCGGAGAACGCGAAGATCGCGGCGTCCAAGAACGGCGCGACCGACATCGGCGTCACGAACGACTCGATCAAGCTCGGCACGGTCTCCGCGCACGGGATTGCGCTCGGGAACCTGCTCGTCACGCCGATGGTGAACGGCATCAAGGCCGCGTTCGCCTCGATCAACGACCGCGGCGGCGTCCTCGGCCGGCGCCTCTCCCTCGTCGACTGCGACGACGGTCCCGGTGAGGTCTCACGCTCCAAGGCGTGCCTGAAGAAGCTCGCCGGGCAGGACAAGGTCTTCGCGCTGCTCAGCTACTCGAGCTGGGCGTCGGCGTCGATCCACTCGGACCTGGCGCAGTACAAGCTGCCGGCGGTCGGGACGTGGGCCTACTCGCAGACCGAGTGGCAGGACCCGTACATGTTCCCGACCCACATGTCGATGATTCACGAGGCGATGGCGAACGCCCACTGGGTGAAGAACGTCATCAAACCGAAGACCTACGGCCTGGTGTGCCTGACCAGTCCGGAGATGCAGCTGTCCTGCAACGAGGTGCAGCGCGTCCTCGACGCCTCCGGCTCGAAGCTGGTGAAGAAGCTCGACGTCGCGATCACCGAGACGTCGATGTCGGCGCAGATCCTGTCGCTGCGCGCGGCCCAGCCCGAGCACGTCGTCCACTACGTCATCAACCCCGCGACGATGGCGAAGTTCATGGTCGAGGCGACGCAGCAGAACTACTACCCGCCGAAGGGCATCTCGGGGAACCACCTCGCGGCCGAGGTGCTCGGTTCGCTGTTCGGCAAGCACCCGGTGAACCGCTACTGGACCAACACCACCTACAAGCTGTGGGGTCCGGAGTTCATGGCGACGATGGCGAAGTACGCCCGCGGCAACAAGGGCCTGAACCACCACATCGTCCAGGCGAACTACGTCGGCAGCCTGATCTTCGAGCGGGCGGCGAAGGCGATCGGACCGAACCTGACGCGCGAGCGGCTGATGGCCCAGCTCGGCAACGGGGACGTCTACGCCGCCGACGCCTCGCTCGACCAGCGGTTCTCGTGGAGCAAGGCCGAACGCGGCGGCACCTACGAGAACCAGACCTGGAGCAAGGAGATGGGTCAGGGCCGGGAGTACATGTACAAGTACACGTCCACCAACACGGTCTCGAACCCGAACGGCGCTCCCTCGGGCTTCCAGCCCGATCCGGACCAGTTCGTCGTCTACACGCACAAGTAAGGGCCGCTACCATCGGACCATGACGGTCCAGAATGAACGATCCACGTCGAACAAAGGCGCTGGGGCCGAGAAAGCACGACTCGGCCCCAGCGCCTATCTTGTGCTCGGGTTCATCGCCGAGCTCGGGCCCTCGACGCCCTACGACCTCAAGCGCGCGGTCGCCCGCTCGATCTCCTACTTCTGGTCGTTCCCGCACTCGCAGCTCTACGTCGAGCCCGAGCGGCTCGCGAAGCTCGGACTGCTGAGCGAGGAGCAGGAGGAGCACGGCCGGCGCCGGCGCCTGTTCTCCATCACCGACGCGGGCCGCGAGGCCCTGCGCGAGTGGCTCGAGTCGCCGAGCACCACGCAGACCGAGACCCGCGACCTCGGTCTGCTCAAGCTCTACTTCGCCGACCTCACCTCGCCGGAGCGGGTGAAGGAGATGGCCGAGGAGCAGATCGCGCTGCACCAGGAGCGGCTGCGCGAGTACGACGCGATCGCGGAGGAGATGGCCCGCTACGAGACGTTGTACCTGCACCAGATCCCGATCCGCATGGGCTACCTGTTCGAGGAAGCCTTCATCACCTTCTGGACCTCGATCCTCGAGAACCCGCCCTCGCTCGACCCGCGGATCCCGCCGCTGTACGAGGACCGACCGGCGCGCCGATCGTCGGCCAAGGGGGAGCGCCGCAAGCGCTGACGGGCGGGCCGCGGGTGGCCCCGGGGGGCCAACGAAACCATTGACTCTGCATGGTCCAGGTTGAATCATTGGGCCGAGCCCCCGAGGAGGAGTCATGACCGTCGCCCCCGAGCGCCCGGCCTCGACCGCCGCAGCGAGCCTGCCCCTGACCGGCGCCGACGAGATCCGCTTCGCGCACATCGAGGCGCAACTCGACGCGCTGCTGCCGCGCGGCGGGACTCCGGTGCACGACTCGGTCGTCATCGCCGGCGGGAAGGGCATCACCGCCTGGACGCTGGCGGCACGGCTGGCGCGCAGCGAGCAGTTCGCCGGCAAGGTCGTCGTCGCCGGCGAGCCGGTGACGGAGACGCGGCAGATCGCCAACGGGTGCTCGATGCGCGGCACGTCGGCGGACTGGTTGTCCTACGCCGTGGCGCGTCCGCAGGCGGAGCTGATCCGCCGGATCGCCGGGCCCGCCTTTGCCGGGCAGCCGGTGGCGACCCGCCAACTGACCGCGATGGCACGTCCCGGCATCGACGGTCAGTGGGAGATCGGTCCCGCCGCTGCCTGGCAGGGTGGCCGGCGCGGCTCGAACCGCCCGGTCATGTACGGCGGCCGCAACTCGCGGATGGCCGGCGCCATGCGCGAGATGCTCGACGCGGGCGCGATCGTCGACGTCGACGAACCGATCCGCTCGCTCGACGACGCGCGTGCCCTCGCCCCCGGCCGCAAGCCGCTGTTCGTCAACCTGACGAAGAACCCCAAGCTGTTCGGGGGCTCCGCGCCGCCGATCAAGCGCGTCACACTCGCCTGGCAGTGCGCGCTGCGGGCGGGGTCGGGCGGACTGCGTCACCCGTTGACGGGCACGACCGCCTTCGCGCCGCTGGTGTACCGCGACGGGGCCGTGAACGTCGGGTACTTCACGCCCTTCGCCGACCCGCTCTCCCCGGACGCGACCTGGTACGGGCTGATGGTCCGTCCGGTCCGGTCGGGCCCGGAGAAGATCGACAAGGCCCGTGAGGTGGCCGCCCTCCGTGAGGAGGTGCTCGGCATTGCCGAGGCGGTCGGGCTGGAGCCCGTCGACCTGGAGGAGACCTGCTTCGGTGGCCTCGCCCCCGCACCGGCCTTCGGGGCGCCGAAGCGCTCGGCGCCGGGGACGCTGGAGCTGCGGCGCCTCGCGACACCGGGGGCCATCGCGTACTACGCGGACGGCATCCTCGGCGGTGCGATCGGCGGCGTCGTCGCGGCCGAGGCGCTGATCCGTGGGCACGACCCGCACGACGCCGTCGTGAAGGCGCTCAAGCCGATCCGGTGGTTCAACGACCTGTGGTGGTTCGAGACCGCCCGCATCCCGAAGCTCGTCGACCTCGCGATCGGCACGTCCCGTCTGACCACGCGGATCGCGATGGCGTACCCGCACTCCTACTCCCTCAATCACTGGGCCAGCCGGGCCTGAGGAGGCACTTCCCGTGACCGACGTTCTCACCCCGCCGTCCGCCAAGCCTCCCGCCGGGTCCGCCGCCGAGGTGACGGAGCATCAGCTGGTCCCGGCGGCGCCGGGGGCGGCCGAGCTCAAGGCGGTCCTGGACCGGCAGCGCGCGGCCTTCCAGGCGGCCGGGCCGCCGTCCCTGCGGCAGCGCCGCAAGGACCTGCGCAAGCTCGAGGACCTGGTCCTGCGCAACCGTGTCCCGCTCGCCGAGGCGCTGCGGGAGGATTTCGGCCACCGCTCGCGCACCGAGACCGAGATCGCGGAGATCGTGGGCTCCGCGCACTCGTTGCGGTACGCGCGCCGCCACGTCGGCATCTGGATGCTGCCGCGGCTGCGCGGCACGTCGATCTGGTTCCTGCCGGGCAGCAACCGGGTCGTCGCGCAGCCCAAGGGCGTCATCGGCATCGTCGCGCCGTGGAACTACCCCGTCCACCTGACGATGGCCCCGCTCGCGGCCGCTCTCGCCGCCGGCAATCGCGCGATGATCAAGATGAGCGAGTTCACGCCGAGCACCACCGCGCTGCTGACGCGTCTGCTCGGCGAGGCCTTCTCCATCGACCAGGTCTACGTCACCGGCGGGGACGCCGACGTCGCCCGTGAGTTCTGCTCGCTGCCGCTGGACCACCTGCTGTTCACCGGGTCGACGCAGAACGGCCGGGCCGTCATGCACGCGGCCGCGGAGAACCTGACGCCGGTCACGCTTGAGCTCGGCGGCAAGAGTCCGGTCGTCGTCGACGAGAAGTACTCGATCGAGGAGGCGGCCCGGCGCATCGTGTGGGGCAAGCTGTTCAACGCCGGTCAGACCTGCGTGGCGCCCGACTACGTGCTCGTCCCGGCGGGTTCCGAGGATCGCTTCGTGCGCGCCGCCACCGCGGCCGCCCGTTCCCTCTACCCGACGCTGACGTCCAACGAGGACGCGACGGCGATCATCAACTCCGGTCACTACGAGCGGCTCCGCTCGCTGGTCGACGACGCCCGCGCCCAGGGCGCCGCGGTGACCGTCGCCGAGCACGGCGACGCGGAGAACCCGGCGTCCCGCAAGCTTCCGCTGCACGTCGTCACCGGCGTCAGCGACTCGATGCGCCTGGCCCGGGAGGAGATCTTCGGCCCGGTGCTCCCGGTCGTCGGGTACCGCAAGCTCGACGAGGCGATCGGCTACATCAACGACCGGCCCCGGCCGCTCGCGATGTACCTGTTCACCCACAGCGGCCGGCGCAAGCGTGCGCTGCTCAAGCGCACGACCAGCGGCGGCGTCACGGTCAACGACACCCTGCTGCACTACCTGCAGGACGGCCTGCCGTTCGGCGGAAGCGGCGAGAGCGGCATGGGTTCGTACCACGGGCGCGAGGGCTTCGAGACGTTCTCGCACCACAAGGCGGTCTTCACGCAGCGCGGCGCGTTCGGGTTCACCGGGACGAAGCTGCTCCACCCGCCCTACGGGCGGATCGCCTCGCTCCTGCTCCGGCTGATGCGCCGCATCTGACGTCCCCACCGAGCTGACGGGATCTCGCCATGCACGCTCTCATGATGGAGCGCCCGCTCCTGCTCTCCGCCGTGCTGGAGCATGCCGAACGGCACCACCCGGAGCGGGAGGTCGTCTCGGCCGAGCTCGGCGGCGGCGAGCACCGCACCAGCTGGGGAGAGGTCGGGCACCGGGCTCGCCGGCTCGCCACCGCGCTCACCGAGCTGGGCGTGCGCCCCGGCGACCGGGTCGCGACGCTGGCGCTGAACACCCACCGCCACCTCGAAGCCACCTACGCGATCGCCGGCCTCGGCGCGATCTGTCACACCGTCAACCCGCGCCTGGACCCCGAGCAGCTGGTCTACGTGCTCGAGCACGCCGGCGTCGGCGTCCTGCTCCTCGACCCGCCCTTCCTCCCGCTGATCGGCGCCCTGGCCGACCGGCTGCCCGGCATCAAGCACCGCGTCGTGCTCGCCCCGGCCGGCGCGGTGGCGGAGGAACTCGGATACGAGGAGTTGCTCGCGAGCGGGTCGGACTCCTTCGACTGGCCCGAGTTCGACGAGCGCACCGCGAGCGGGCTCTGCTACACCTCCGGCACGACGGGCCGCCCCAAGGGCGTCCTGTACTCCCATCGGTCGTCGGTGCTGCACGCGTTGGCCGGCGGCCTGCCGGACTCCTTCGGGCTCGGCGCCGCCGACACCGTGCTGCCGGTCGTGCCGATGTTCCACGTCAACGCGTGGGGCCTGCCGTTCTCGACCGCGCTGGTCGGGGCGAAGCTCGTCCTGCCGGCCGACCGGCTCGACGGGGCGCGGCTCGCGGACCTGCTCGACGCCGAGGGCGTGACGTTCACCGCCGGCGTCCCGACGATCTGGCACAACCTCCTGACGCACCTGGAGCAGACCGGCCGCAAGCTCCCGTCCCTGCGACGGGTCGCCTGCGGTGGTTCGGCGGTGCCACCGTCGATGATCGAGGCCTTCGAGGTCGGCCACGGCGTGACGATGGTTCAGGGCTGGGGCATGACCGAGACCAGTCCCCTCGGTGCAGTCGGCGCGCTGAAGCCGGGCATGGAGAACCTCGACCGCGCGGAGCGCACCCGCATTCAGGCGGCGCAGGGGCGCGCGCTGTTCGGCCTGGAGTGGAAGATCGCCGACCCCGCGGGCGAGGCCCTGCCGTGGGACGGCGTCGCCGCCGGTGAGTTGCTGGTCCGCGGCCACTGGGTCGCGAGCGGTTACCTCGACCACGACGCCGAGGTGCTGCGCGACGGCTGGTTCCCCACCGGTGACATCGCCTCCATCGACCGCGACGGCTACCTGCGCATCACCGACCGGGTGAAGGACGTCATCAAGTCCGGCGGTGAGTGGATCTCCTCGGTCGAGCTGGAGAACGTCGCGATGGACCACGCCCACGTCGCGCAGGCGGCGGTGGTCGGCGTGCCCGACAGCCAGTGGGGTGAGCGCCCGGTCCTGTTCGTCCAGCCACCGCCGGGCGTCGAGCCGGACGTGGCCGCCGTCCTGGCGCACCTCGGGGAGCACCTGCCGCGCTGGTGGGTCCCGGAGCGGGTCGAGATCGTGGAGGCGCTCCCGCTCGGCCCGACCGGCAAGATCCTCAAGCGCGAGCTGCGCGCGCGGCTGGCGGAGGCGACGTCGTGACGGTCGCCGAACTCCCGGCGCCGCCCGTGGCCGCCACCACGGTCGGAGTCGTGATCGCCGACCGCCACCGGCTGTTCGCCCGGGGGATGGAGGCGGCACTCGAGGACGCGTCGGCCGGGCGGGTCTCGGTGCTCGGCACGGGCGACAGCGCGGCGCGCGCGTGCGAACTGATCCGGCGTCACCGGCCGCAGGTCGTGATCGTCGACCTCGGTCTGCCCGACGCGCTCACCGCGCTGGCGACGGCGCGGCGCCGGTACCCGAGCGTCCGCTTCGCGGCCATGGCGCCCGACGCGGAGGCGATCGACGTCGCGGTCTCCGCCCTCGCCGCCGGGGCCGACGGCGTGCTGCTGCGTGACGCGGACCCGGAGGCGGTGGCGACCCAACTGCTCGCGATCGCCAGCGGCGGGACTGTGGCGCCCCCGGCCGTGCTGGCCAGCCTGCTGCGCCGCCGACCGGCTGACGCGGTGCTCACCCAACTGCGGCGCGCCGACCTCGAACTGTGGCGGATGGTCGCCGAGGGGCACGAGACCCTCGTCATCGCCCGGCGCCTGTGCGTCTCGGAACGTACCGCGAAGCGGATGGTTGCGCGGCTGCTGCAGCGCGTCGGCGTGGCCAACCGCGTGCAGGCCGCCGCGCTGGCCGGTCGCTGCGGCGTCCTGGACTCCGGGCGCACCCCGGACCGCACGGAGACGGAGCACCCGTGAGTTACCCCCACTTGTTCACCCCGCTCACGCTGGGCCACCTGACGCTGCCGAATCGGGTCCTGATGGGCTCGATGCACCTCGGTCTGGAGGAGGCCCCCGGCGGCTTCGAACGCATGGCCGCCTTCTACGCCGAGCGCGCCCGGGGCGGTGTGGCGCTGATGGTCACCGGCGGCATCGCACCGAACGAGGTCGGCCGGCCGCTGGAGCACGGCGCGACGATGACCTCGGCCGACGACGTGCGGGACCACCGGATCGTCACCGACGCCGTCCACGCCACGGGTGGGCGGATCGTCATGCAGATCCTGCACTTCGGCCGGTACGCCAAGCACGCCGACCTTGTCGCCCCGAGCGCGATCCGTGCACCCATCAACCACCTGACGCCGCGTGAGATGACGACCGACGAGGTCGACAGCACCGTCGACGACTTCGCCCGGGCCGCCGAGCTGGCCCGCGAGGCGGGGTACGACGGGGTCGAGATCATGGGCTCCGAGGGCTACCTGATCAACACCTTCCTCGCCGGCTGCACCAACCGGCGCACCGACGAGTGGGGCGGCGACGCCCGGGGCCGCATGCGCTTCGCGACGGAGATCGTGCGCCGCACCCGGGCCCGGGTCGGGTCGGACTTCCTGCTGCTGTTCCGCCTGTCGATGCTCGACCTCGTTCCCGGGGGATCGACGCTGGCGGAGACCCTCGAGCTCGCCAAGGAGCTCGAGGCCGTGGGGGTCGACATCCTCAACACCGGCATCGGCTGGCACGAGGCGCGGGTCCCGACGATCGCGACGCCGGTGCCGCGGGCCGCGTTCGCCGAGGTGACCCGGCGGCTGCGCAGCGGTGTCGGCATCCCGGTGGTGGCGAGCAACCGCATCAACACCCCGGAGGTGGCCGAGGCCCTGCTCGCCGACGGGGTCGCCGACCTCGTGTCGATGGCCCGCCCGCTGCTCGCCGACGCCGACTTCGTCGCCAAGGCACAGGCCGGCCAGGCGGAGCGGATCAACACCTGCATCGGCTGCAACCAGGCCTGCATCGACCACACGCTCGACGGCCGCATCACCTCGTGCCTGGTCAATCCCCGGGCCTGCCACGAGACGCTGCTCGACCTGTCGCCGACGACGTTGCGCAAGCGCGTCGCCGTGGTCGGGGCGGGCCCGGCCGGGATGTCCGCCGCGTTGACGGCGGCCCGGCGCGGGCACGAGGTCGTCCTGCACGACGCGGCGGACGTGATCGGTGGTCAGTTCGACCTGGCCCGGCGGATCCCGGGCAAGGAGGAGTTCGCCGAGACCCTGCGCTACTTCGGGGCGGAGCTGGTGGCGGCGGGCGTGCGGCTGGAGCTGGGTCGCCGGGCGACGGTTGCGGATCTCACCGGGTTCGACGAGGTCGTCCTCGCCACCGGCGTCGACCCGCGGATCCCCGAGCTGGAGGGCATCGACCACCCCAAGGTCGTCGGGTACCTGGAGGTGCTGCGCGGCGAGGTGACCGTGGGCTCCCGCGTCGCGATCGTGGGGGCGGGCGGGATCGGCTTCGACGTCGCCGCGTTCCTGACCCAGGACGGGCCGTCGGTCAGCACCGACGTCGAACTGTTCTTCCAGCACTGGGGCGTCGACCCCGACTTCCTCGCCCCCGGCGGTCTGGTCGAGGCGGGCCCGGCGCACTCGGCGCGGACGGTGCACCTGCTGCAGCGCAGGACCAGCAAGCCGGGGGAGGGGCTCGGACTCACCACCGGGTGGATCCATCGCACCGAGCTCGCGCGCCGTGGCGTGCGTATGGTCGCCGGCGTGACCTATCGCCGTGTCGACGACGAGGGTTTGCACATCGAGACCGGCAACGGACCGCTCACTCTGGAGGTGGACCACGTGGTGATCTGCGCAGGACAGGTACCGCGCCGCGACCTGTACGACGACCTCGTCGCGGCGGGGGTGTCGGTGCATCTGATCGGCGGGGCGGACGTCGCCGCCGAACTGGACGCCAAGCGCGCGATCGCGCAGGGCACGACGTTGGCGGCGGCGCTGTGAGCGAACTCCTCAACCTCCCCCCGGCGGTCGCGAAGGGTCTCGCGGCCTGGCACGAGATGGTCGCGACGGAGGACATGTCCGACCTGGAGTCCCTGATTCACCCGAACGCGGTGTTCTCCTCGCCGGCGTACTGGAACCCGTACACCGGCTCGGCGGCGGTCGCGCACGTGCTGCAGTGCGCGCTCTCGGTGTTCACCGACTTCACCTACCACCGGCAGTTCGCCACCGAGGACGGTCACCACGTCACGCTGGAGTTCTCCGCGAAGGTCGGCGACCTGGAGCTCAAGGGCGTCGACCTCATCGGCTACGACGCCGACGGTCTCATCGAGCGCTTCGAGGTGATGATCCGTCCGCTGCGCGGGCTCGCGGCTCTGGCCGAGGAGATGAAGCAGCGCGTCGACCTCACCGTCCTGGGCAAGGCGCCGGGCTGATGGCTCCCGCGGTCGCGGTGCCGCCGGCGGATCCCCTCGCCGGGCCGACACCACCTCCGGTCGTCGTCCGGTACCGCGACCCCGCCGGCCGCACCACCCTGACGCTCCGCGCGCCCGTCTGGCACGAGGGCGCGTGGTGCACCTGCTTCGACCGCACGTTCGTCGCCGGTGCGGGGCGCCTGCCACCGCACCGGCACGACAGCGCGACCGAGACGTTCTTCGTCCGCGCCGGACGCGTGCGGTACCTCCGCGGCGGACGCCTGCTCACCGCGGGGCCGGGTGACGTCGTGACCGTCGATCCCGGCACCGTCCACATCGACCCGTGGGCGACCCGCGAAGGTCCGGCGGAGCTGACCGTCCTGCTCCGGCCCGCGGACCCGACCTGGCTCGACTTCGGTCTCCGCCTCGGCGCGGCGATCTGCGCCGGGAAGCTCAACCGCCACGGGCAGATGCCCTTGCTCGCGCTGATGGACGCCGTGCACCGCTCCGGTGCCGACGTGGCCGCGGCCGGTCTGCCCGGGGGTCTCCAACGGCGCGTCAGCACCCCGCTGCTGTCGCGGCTGCACCGCGTCCTGGGAGGTGGATCGTGACCGAGCGGCAGGCGACCTGCCCGATCTGCGAGGCAGCCTGCGGGCTGACGGTGACGCTGGACGGCGCCGATGTCGTCGGCATCCGCGGCGACGCGGACCACCCCCGCACCCGCGGTTTCGTCTGTCCCAAGGGCGTGGCCCTCAAGGAGCTCCACCACGACCCGGACCGTCTGCGTCGGCCGCTGGTCCGGCGCGGCGGCGAGCTCGTCGAGGTGTCCTGGCCGGAGGCGTTCGCGCGGCTGGAGGAACTGCTCGGCCCGGTCGTGCGAGCGCACGGTCCCGACGCCGTCGCGTTCCACCTCGGCAACCCGCTCGCGCACGACTTCGGGAGCTGGATCTACGGCTGGCACGCGCTCAAACTCTTCGGCGCGCGGCAGGTCTACACGACGGCCACCGTCGACCACATGCCGATGATGACCGCGGCCGCGTTGATGTTCGGTGCCCGCGACACCGCGACGTTCACGATCCCGACGCCGGACATCGACCACTGCGACCTGCTCGTCCTGCTCGGCACCAACCCGCTGGTCTCCAACGCCACCGGCATCACCGCGCCCCGGGGGCGGCTGGCCGCGATCCAGCAGCGCGGCGGCCGGATCGTCGTCGTGGACCCGGCGCGCACCCGCACCGCCGAGCTGGCCGACGAGCACCTCGCTATCCGCCCGGGTGGCGACGCCGCGCTCCTGGCGGCGCTGATCACGACGATCGTCGCGGACGGCCGGGCGGCCGAGTTGCCCGAGCACTACGCCGGCCTCGACGACCTCGTCGGGGCGCTGGCGCCGTTCACCCCGGAGCGGGTGGCCGAGCGCACGGGCGTCCCGGCCGACCGGATCCGGGCGTTGGCCGCGGAGATCGCGGCGACGGAGCGGGTCGCGTTCTACGGCCGCGTGGGTGCGATGGTGCAGCCGTTCGGCTCCCTGACCTGCTGGCTGCTGTGGACGCTGGCCGCCGTCACCGGCAACCTCGACCGCCCCGGCGGGCTGCTGTTCCCGCAGGCGCTCGCCGCCACCCACGCCACCCGCGGCCGGGCCCGGTACGGGGACCCCGTCCCGATGGGGCGCTGGACCACGCCGGACGGCAGCCGCGCCGAGGTGCTGGGCGAGCTCCCGGTCGCCGCGCTGCCGGACGCCATCCTGACGTCAGGTCAGATCCGTGCCCTGATCACCATGGGCAGCAACGGTGCGCGCTCGACCCCAGACAGCGCCCGCTACGAGCAGGCGCTCGACGCGGTGGACGTGATGGTCAGCGTCGACCCCTACCTGAACGAGACCACCCGGCACGCGGACCTGATCCTGCCGCCGCCCTCGGCGCTTGAGCGCGACCACTTCGACTACTTCTTCGACCAGATCGGCAGCCACAACTACAGCCGCTGGACGGACGCGGTCGTGTTGGTGGAGCCGGACCGTCCGACCGAGCACGACCTGCTGCTCGAACTCGTCCGCGTCCTGGCCGGCCTGGGCCCGATCGACCGCGCGCAGATCGACGGGCTGCTGCTCTCCAGCCTCGTCCACGAGGTCGTCGACGAGCCGGGCAGCGTCGTCGCCGACCGCGACCCGCACGACCTGCTCGCCGCCCTCGGCGACCGGCCCGGCCCCGAGCGCGGGCTGGACCTGATGATCCGCATCGGCCCGTACGGCGACCGCTTCGGTGAGCGGCCCGACGGGATGACCCTGGCCCGGCTGCGGAAGTCGTCGTACGGCGTCGACCTCGGCCCGCTGCAGCCGCGGTTGCCCGACGTCCTGCGGACGCCGTCGGGGGCCGTCGAGCTCGCGCCGGCGCCGCTGGTCGCCGACCTGCCCCGCCTGGAGCGCGACCTCGACGCCGCATTCGGCCTCCGGTTGATCGGACGTCGACAGACGCGCTCGAACAACTCGTGGCTGCACAACGCCCCCTCGCTGATGCGTGGGTCCAAGGAGCGGTGCACCCTGCTCGTGCACCCGAAGGACGCCGCGCCCGCCGGTCTCGCCGACGGTGACCTGTGCCGGCTCTCCTCCGCGGCGGGGTCGGTCGTCGTGCCCGTCCAGATCAGCGAGGCCATCCGGCCGGGTGTGGTCTCCCTCCCGCACGGTTGGGGTCACGACGGGCCGGGGCTGCGCCTCGCCGTCGCCTCCGCGCACCCGGGTGCGAACCTCAACGCCGTCACCGGCCCCGCCGGCCTCGACGTTCCCAGCGGCAACGCGGCCCTCAACGGGACCGAGGTCCGCATCGCGCCTGCTGGGTAGTGAGCAGCCGTCACCTCAGAACTTGAGCATCGGGGCGGGGCGCAGGGGGTTCTCGCGGATCCCGCGGGCGGCGGAGCGGAGGAGCAGGGGCCGGAAGCCGCGGGCCGGGTAGGCGGCCGTCAGGGTCCGGTAGTCCGAGCGACGGGCGCGGGGGACGTTGATCAGGCCGGCGGTGACGTCGGTGAGGTCGGCGCGGCGGAAGGCCTCGACGAGCGGGTCGTCGTGCCGGGCCCTCCGGATGCGATGGTGCTCGGTGATCATCGCGGCGACGAGGTCGGCCTGGGGTGCGCCGGGGCCGCCGAGCTCCTCGACGGCGCGCGCGGCCGAGGGCGGCAGGTAGTCCCAGGTTCCGTCGAACCAGATCCCGGCGTCGTGGAAGAACGCCGCGACGCCGAGGGCGTCGGCGGTGTCCGGCCGCACCTCGGTCTGCAGACCGACGAGTCCGATGACGCGGTGCACGTGCCCGCGGTAGATCGGCAGCGTGGAACCGAACGTGCCCGCGTTCTTCTCGAGCAGGGCGTCCGCGACCTCGTGGGCACGGTCGAGCGGGGAACTGGTCACGGCGATCTCCCGTCCTGGGGTGTCATAGCGTGCTCCTGTGGAGATTCCGAGCGCAATCCTGGACACCGAGACGCCCGACGGTCCGATGGCGGTGCTGGTCGCGCGCCCGGCCGCGGGGGAGTTCCCGACGGTCGCGATGTTCCACGACGGGCCCGGCATCCGGACCGCGACGCACGTCTTCGCCGCCAAGCTGGCCGGCGCCGGGTACCAGGTCGTGGTGCCTGACCTGTTCCACCGCCACGGCCGCCTGATCGGATTCGAGCCCGCGCAGCGCGCCGCCGACCCCTCGATCGGCGAACGGATGATGGGCATGGTCCGCAGCCTCACCGACGACGGCATCCAGAGCGACATGGACGCCGGACTCGCCGCGGCCGGCGTCGACCCCGCCCAGCCCGTGGTGACCATCGGCTTCTGCCTCGGCGCCCGCGCCGCGGTCCGTGCCGTGCTGACCCGGCCCGAGCGGTACGTCGCCGGGGCGTTGTGGCACCCGTCGTTCCTCGCCGACGACGCTGCGACCTCGCCGCACCACCTGGGCGCCGAGTTGACCCGTCCGCTGTACATCGGGATCGGGGGCGCGGACCAGATCCAGCCGCAGGCGAAGCACCAGCCGTTCCTCGACGCGGCGCTGCCGACCGGCTTGGTGGACCTCGTCGTCTTCGACGGCGCCGACCACGGCTACACCTGGCCGGACCACCCGAGTTACCACGAGCAGGCCGCCACGGTGAGCTTCGAACGGACCACTGCGCTGTTCGCGAAGGCCCTCTGAGAGATCATGCTCGGATGAGCGCGCACTACGTCCTTACTCTCGGCTGTCCCGACCGCACCGGCATCGTTGCCCGAATTGCCGCGTTCCTCTCGGATGCGGGCGGTTGGATCACCGAGGCGGCCTACCACGCCGACCCCGACACCAACTGGTTCTTCACCCGCCAGGTGGTGCGCGCCGACTCGCTGTCCTTCGGCCTGGAGGAGCTGCGGGACCGTTTCGCGACCCTCGCCGCCGAGCTCGGCGCCGACGCCGACTGGCGCGTCAGCGACACCGCGCAGCCGGGCCGGGTCGTCATCCTGGTCTCGAAGGAGGGCCACTGCCTGTACGACCTGCTGGGTCGTTACGCGGGCAACGACCTCCCGATGGAGGTCCGGGCCGTCATCGGCAACCACAAGGACCTGGAGTCCATCACCGCCGCGCACGGCATCCCGTTCCACTACGTGCCGTTCCCCGGCCCGGGCGAGGACAAGACCGCCTCGTTCGAGGAGGTCCGCCGGCTGGTCGACGCCGAGGACCCGGACGCGATCGTGCTAGCGAAGTTCATGCAGATCGTCCCGGACTGGCTGTGCGAGCGCTGGGCCGGGCGGGCGATCAACATCCACCACAGCTTCCTGCCGTCGTTCGTGGGCGGCCGGCCGTACCACCAGGCCGCCGAGCGCGGCGTGAAGCTCGTCGGCGCGACCTGTCACTACGTCACCGCCGAGCTCGACGCGGGCCCGATCATCGAGCAGGACGTCATCCGCGTCGACCACTCCGACGCCGTCACCGACATGGTCCTCAAGGGCCGTGACATCGAGAAGGTCGTCCTCGCCCGCGGCCTCCGTTGGCACCTCGAGGACCGCGTCCTCGTCCACGGGAACAAGACCGTCGTCTTCCACTGAGGATCGGGTCACCCGGGCGACCCTCATCGCCGACGGGCCTCAGGCGGCGTCGGTGTCGGGGCGGGGTCGATGTCGCTGCTGGTCGGCTTCGGGGTAGTGGTCCAGCAGTGGTGGGTTGGTGACGGGGTAGTGGATGCCGAGGCGGGTGGTCCAGCACCAGCGGTGTTCGTCGATGCGTTCGAGGGTCCAGCCGCCTTTGGTCTTGAGGGCGTGGTCGTGTCCGCATTCGGGGGCGAGGTTGTCCTCGACGGTGGGTCCGCCGAGGGCGTGGTCGTGGATGTGGTCGATCTGCGCGCGGTGGGAGGCCCGGTTGCAGGCGACGCCGATGCAGTCGGGGATGGCGAGTTGCAGGCGGCGGCGTTGGGTGAGGGTGGGGAAGCGGCGGCGACGCGCTCGTTCCTGGCGGGCGATCACCTCGGCGAGGCGGGCGGGGTCGCCGGAGCGTTCGGCTTCGTCGCGTTCGATCCACTCGCGCCAGTAGCGGTCCTCGGCGATGCGTTCCTGGCGGCCGAGGCTGCGGTGCAGGTGTTCGATGACCGGGATCCAGATCGGGTCCACCGGTGGCAGGTCGGGGAGGTGGGCGCGGAGCGCGAGCTGGTCGAGTAGGTCGATGGGGACGAGCAGGTCCAGCACGCCCTTCGGTAGGAGGCCGCGGGGTTGGGCCCAGCCGGTCGGGCGGGGGCCGACCAGGCCGGTGTGGGCGAGGCGGCCTTCGTCGTCGATGAACGCGACCCGCCACGTCCCGAGGGCCATGCGTTGGGCGATCCGGCGGGCGCTGGCCGGGCTGATCGGCCCGGCCCCGGCCAACTCGGCGGGGTGCTCGTCGAACCCGAGCAGGGTGGAGAACTTCGCCCGCAGCACCACCCCGATGTAGGGGGAGGACCGCGCGCTTCGCGCCAGCCCGGCCTGCACCCCGGCCGGGAGCGGGTCATCGACGTGGGCCGCCGGGGCGGGAGCACCCTCGGGTTCGGTGTCAGGGTCGTCCACCGGGGGCGCGGGTCGGGTTTTGGCGTAGTCGGCGAGCAGGTCGGCATCGGAGAGCCCGGCCCAGGTGCCGTCGAGGCAGCCGAGGTAGAGGTCGGCGCGGATGGCGTCGATCCCCCGGGGGTCACCGTCGCGTTTGGCCGCATCGGCCAGGGCGTGGATGCGGCCCTTGGCGGCGGCGACCCGGTCCACCTCGAGCTGCTGGCCGGTCAGGTCCGCGGTGCCGTCCGGGTTCTGCCAGGACACGACGCGGCGCCGGCGGACCGCGTCGGTGTAGCGGCGTTCGGCCCAGCTCGGGTCGAGCGCGATCGCGCGCTTCTTGATCTGCGCGACCAGTTTGCCGCTCACCCACGGCGCCTCGGCCGACAGGCCGCAGTGCGGCAGGACCTCGGCGCAGATCTGGTGGGTGTGGGCGTCGCAGAGGTCCTTGACCCAGAACACGATCGTCGCGGCCCGGCGTTCGTCCAGGTCCCCGGCGGCCATCGCGGCGTGCAGCTCGGGCAGGCGCCGGCACGCCGTCCAGGCCAGGTCGATCAGCGCCCCGGCCGCCGGGACCGAGAGGGAGTACATCGCCCGGACCTCATCGATCGAGTACCGGTCCGGCTCGGCCATCCGCTCCACCCGCGCCCCCGAACCGGGCGCGCAGGCGGCGACCTCGGCCACCGCCGCCAACCGGGCCGCGGCCGCGACGTTCAGGGCCCGCTGAGCCTGGACCGCGTGCGCGACACACTCCGCGCCGGTCAGCCCACTCAGCTCCATACCCCGGAACCTAGCGGCCACCACCGACAGAACTATCCCTGGTGGTGGCCGCTGGAATCACCGCAATATGTTGTAGTACAACGATACTGACGGACACTCAGTATCATGCGGGGTGCCGCAGATGCCTACCGTCAGTTCAGCACGCGGTAGGCGACGGTGAGCCGGACGTCCCGGACGTCGAAGTCCCACGGACCGCCTCCGAGGGTGTTCGAGATGGACACCGCAGCCTCCACCGTTCGTCCGGAGACGAAGTTCTTCGCCGGCACCGATCCGAGCTGGTGGGTCCGCAGGCCCTTCGCCCAGACCGTCGAGCCGTCGAGGATGTGCCACTCGCCGGTCGTGGGGTTCTCGAAGCCGCCGCTCAGGGGAGTGGGAACCCACACGGAGTCACCGCTCACCGAGAGCGAGAGGCGGTCGTAGGAGATCGCGCTCGGGAGCTGGAAACGCCAGAAGCCGGCAGTCAGGTCGAAGTAGTACGGGTCGCACGCGTTCATCAGCAGGAGGCCGGCGGAGTAGGACTGGGACGTGGTTCCCCAGCCGCAGTAGGGGTCGCTGCCGCCGTACTGGGAGGCGTCGATGCCGTCCATCGTGATCGTCTTGGTCTTGGTGACCAGCTTCTGGTTCGAGACGGTGACGCGCTTCCAGCCAGAGATGGACACGTTGCCGAGTGGGTCCACCGCGGTGACCCGGTAGACGTACGCCCCGGGAGCGACGGGCTTGCGGCTCTTGTCGCGGCCGTCCCAGGAGAACGAGTACGTGCCGCCGGCGACCTGCTTGGCGATGCTCCGAAGAACGGTCTTCTTGGTGGAAGCGATTTCCAGGGTCAGCTTGGCCTTCTCCGACGCGATCCCGCCCGGGGTGAAGGTGTCGCGGTAGCCGTCCTTGACGGGGTAGAACGTCGTCCCGCCGCCGGTCGACCCGGTCAGTTTCGGTCGAGTGGTGTCGATCCGGATCGGGGTGCTCGCGGTCCCGACCAGCGTGACGGCGCCGGCCGGTGCGGACGTCCGCACCACGAACGAGAACACTCCGTCGGGCAGCTTGCGGGATCGGGGTTTCTCGGGCAGAACGATCTGGTGCCGCCCGGCCTTGAGCGTGCCCAGCGAGAAGGGCCCGGCGGCGGTGGAGCCGTTGCTCCGCACCAGGCTCCAGCTCGCCTTCTGCTTCGACTCCAGCTTCAACGTCACGGTCGCCTGATCGGCCAACCCGTCGCCGTTGGGGCTGATCGCGAGCGGCTTCTTGGACGAGAGCTTCGGGTGCAGTGACTTGGTGGAGAAGGTCGCCTTGGTGCGGTCGACCGTGCTGCACGGGGCACCGCCGGCGGCGCAGATGATCGCCTCTGCGGTGTGCGACCCGTCGTTCAGGGAGTCGTTGACCACGATCGAGTACGGCGCCGTGGCGTCCAGGCCGCGAACCTTGCCGTCGATCAGGAACTTGACGGTGCCGCCGGGCGCGGACGCCGTCATGGTGATCGGCCCGGAGTTCAGCCCGGTCGGGGCGGTCAGCTTCGGGACGCTCGGAGTCACCGTGATTGCCGTGCCGGCCGAGTCCGTCGCGCAGAGACCCGACGTGGTGCAGTCCGCGGCGCCGAACGTCTGCGACCCCTGGTACCCCCAGGAGCGCCAGGTCGTCGTTGCGTGGCCGTCGACGACCGGGACCCTCGCCCCGTACGCCGCGCCGTTGAGGAAGAACTGCACCGCGGGCGCGGTGGAGGAGACACGGACCCGGATGTCCCCGCGCAGACTCGACCCGCCGACGGGCTCCACGAAGGCCGGAACCGTGGTGGGTGGGAGCTCGACCTCCGGTTCCTCCACATCCTGCGTGGTGACGTCCGGTGACTCGAGCGCCTTCTCCAGGGCGGCGAGCGGTGCGGCCGCCCCGGGCGTCGTCACGCGTTCCCCGGTCTCCGGGCGTCCGGTGGCCCAGCCGGCCGGTTGCGGTGCCAGCACCGCCAGGGCGGCCAGCGCCGCCACACCCGAAACTCGTCGTGCTCTGGTCATGAGGAATCCCCCGTGCGGATGCGGAAAAGCTCCGCCGAGCACGGCGATGCCAGATGCTGGGATCGGCAGGTGCGGCCGTCACCTGAGCGCCGGCCGTCGGGCTATTGCGTCGCGCGCTCCGTCAACGGAAGCCGGACGATGAAGCGGGTGTCGCCGGGGACGGAGGAGACGGTGAGGTCGCCGCCGTGGCGTTCGACGACGATGCGGTAGGAGATGTCGAGGCCGAGTCCGCTGCCCTGGCCGACGGGCTTGGTGGTGAAGAACGGCTGGAAGATCTTCAGCTGGAGCTCGGGCGGGACGCCGGGGCCGGTGTCGCAGATCTCGACCTTGACGAAGTCGTTGTCCCGGGAGCTGCGGACCGTCAGGGTCCCCTCGCCGTTCATCGCCTGCAGGGCGTTGTCGATGAGGTTCGTCCAGACCTGGTTGACCTCGGCCGGGTAGACCGGCACCGGCGGGAGGTCGCGGTCGAGCTCCTTGACGATCTGGACGCCTTCAGCCTTGCCGGCCATCAGCATCAGGGTGCTCTTGAGCCCGAGGTGGATGTCGACGCGCTCGTACGGCGTGCGGTCCATGTGCGAGTACTGCTTCGCGGCGCCGACGAGCGTCGAGATGCGGGTGACCGAGTCGGTGATCTCGCTCAGCAGCGTCTCGGTCTCCAGCGCGGAGGCGAGCCAGTGCAGCGCGGGCTCGAGCATCTCGGGCGGCACGCCGCTCTCGATCCGGGCGAGACAGGCGTCGGACGTTCCCGCAGCGGCGAAGATCGGCGCGAGCTGCCAGCCGCTGGAGAGACCGCGGTCGTCCATCCAGTCGGTGAGCTCGTCCTCGCGCTCGGACGCCTCCAACGCCGTGAGGTCCGGCGCCTTCGCGGCGAGGGTGACGGCCTCCTCCTGGATCTCGACGAGCAGCCGCAGCACGTCGCGGTCGATCTTGTCGTCGGCGAGCTTGGCCAGTTTGTGGCGCATCGTGCCGACGCGCTCGCGCAGGCCGGCCGTCGCGCGGACCGCGGCGGCGGCGGGGTTGTTGAGCTCGTGCGTGAGGCCGGCGCTCAGGGCGCCGAGGGCGAGCAGTTGCTCGCGGCGGCCGACTCGCTCCTGGCTGTTGCGCATTCCGATGAACATGCCGTCGAGGAGGTGCAGCGCCATGGGGAACCAGGTCTGCATCAGCTCGACGAGTGTCGCGGCGCGCATCACGAGGACGCGGGCGTCCTGGACCACGTGGACCGACACCGTGTACCGCTGCGCGGTCTCGTCGCGGACGAACGCGCGCATCGCGCCGGCGTACGCGCCGACCGTGCTGCTGCGGTTCACCTCGACCTCGTCGCGGCCCACGCGCTGGCACAGCCGGATCTCGCCCTCGAGCAGGAGAAGGAAGACCTCGGCGGGGTCGCCCTCGCGCAGCAGGGTTTCGCCCGCCGGCGCCTCAGCCACCCAGGCGCGCTCGGTGACCCAGGCGAGCTGTTCGTCGGTGAGGTGCTCGAAGAGGAACAGCCCACCGACCTGATCGGGTGTCAGGCGGACGCCGGTGTCGATCGCGATGTCGGTCATGGTCCCGCCAGGAATCGGTGGGCGAGGGTGACCGCCATGGCGCCCTCGCCGACGGCGGAGGCGACGCGTTTCACCGACTCGCTGCGGACGTCGCCCGCGACGAAGACGCCGGGGACGCTGGACTCGAGGTGCCACGGGTCGCGGTCGAGGGACCAGCCCGCCGGGCGGCGGCCGTCGACGACGAGGTCAGGCCCGGTGAGCAGGAAGCCCCGGGGGTCGCGGGCGACCGTCCCGTCGAGCCACTCCGTGCGCGGCTGCGCGCCGATGAAAACGAAGCAGTGACTGGCCTCGACCTCCTCGGCGACGCCGCTCTCGGTGCAGCGCAGGGTGAGCGACTCCAGGTGGCCCTCGCCGTGCACCTGCTCGACGACGGTGTGGGTGCGCACGCTGACGTTCTCGATCGCCCGCAGTTGCTCGATCAGGTAGTGCGACATGCTCGCCTCGAGCCCGGCGCCGCGGACGACGAGCGTCACGGACTTGGCGCGGGCCGCGAAGAAGACCGCCGCCTGGCCCGCGGAGTTGGCGCCGCCGACGATGTAGACGTCGCGGCCCTCGCAGCTCGCGGCCTCGGTGGCCGCCGAGCCGTAGTAGACGCCGCGCCCGGTCAGCTCGCGCGCGCCCGGGCAGTCGAGCTCGCGGTAGTAGACGCCGGTGGCGACGATGACGGTGTGGGCGCCGACCTCGACGCCGTCGCTGAGGCCGATCGACAGGGCCGAGCCCCGCGGCGTCAGGCTCGCGGCGTGGCGCGCCGTCAGGATCTCGGTGCCGAACTTGACGGCCTGCCGCCGGGCCCGGTCCGCGAGCTGCGCTCCTGACACCCCGTCAGGGAAGCCCAGGTAGTTCTCGATGCGTGAGGACTGGCCGGCCTGACCACCGGTCGCCCGCTTCTCCACCAGCAGGGTCCGCAGGCCCTCGCTCGCGCCGTAGACGGCGGCGCCCAACCCGGCCGGGCCGCCGCCGATGACGACGAGGTCGTAGAACTCGTCGACGGGTGCGGTCGCGAGGCCGACCGCGCTCGCCAGGTCGGTCATCGCGGGCTCGACGAGCGCCCGGCCGTCCGGTGCCACCACGACGGGGAGCGTCGCGCCGTCCTGTCCGGCGGCGGCGAGGATCCGCTCGCCCTCGGGGGAGTCGGCGGAGTACCAGCGGTAGGGGACCGCATTGCGGGCGAGGAAGTCGCGGGCGGTGAACGACGGCTGCGACCAGCGGTGGCCGACGACCTTCACCTCCGTCGCCGGAGCGTCCGGTTCGCGGGCGTAGCTCTCCAGCATCGCGTCGACGACCGGGTAGAGCTTCTCCTCCGGCGGGTCCCACGGCTTGAGCAGGTAGTGGTCGACGTCGACGACGTTGATCGCCGCGATCGCGGCGTCGGTGTCGGCGTAGGCGGTGAGCAGAGCGCGCCGCGCGCGGGGGAACAGGTCCATCGCCTGCTCCAGGAACTCGATGCCGCTCATCTCCGGCATCCGGTAGTCCGCGAGCAGGACGGCCACCCGGCCGCCGCGGAGCTTGAGCTCCCGTAGCGCCGCGAGCGCGTCCGCGCCCGACTCGGCGCGCACGATCCGGTGCCGCTCGCCGTACTGGCGACGCAGGTCCCGAGCGACCGCGCGGGAAACTGACGGGTCGTCGTCGACGGTCAGGATGACGGGGCGATCGGCGGTCTCGGTGGTTCCCTCGGACGAGGGTTGCGTCGTCACGCCGGCCATTCTTACGCGCGCGCGCCGGAAATGTCGGCCGCGAAGGTCGCGATGTGGTCGATCGCGGTGTCCAGTGCGACCTCGACCGGAGTGGTGTCCCGCCGGACCTGCGTCAGCAGGAGCCCGCCCTGCAGGGCCGCGAGCACCGAGAGGGCGAGCCGGGGCGGGTCGGCGTCCGCCCGGATCTCACCGCGTTCCTGCATGGCCGTGAGGCCGAGCCGGATGCTCTCCTCCCAGCTCGCGAACGTGGCCTGCAGTTGCGCCCGGGCCTCGGGGTCGACGTCGGCGATCTCCCCGGCGAGGGAGATGACGCACCCGCCGGCGCAGTTCCGTTCCTGTTGCAGGGCGACCACGGCGTCCCGCCAGGCGCGCAGGGCCTCGAGGCTGTCCAGCGACACCTGCCCGAGCGCCTGCTGCTCGTCCTGGGCGCTGTGGGTGATCACGGCGTGGACGAGGTCCTGCTTGTCGGCGAAGTAGTGGTAGAGCTGCGACGCGCTCACCCCCGCGGCGGCGAGGACGTCGGGGATGCTCGTTGCCGCGACGCCCCGGGACAGCATCAGCTTCGCCGCCGCCTCGACGATGCGCGCCCGCGTCGCCCGGCCGCGCGCGGTCAGGCGTCCGCCGCTCGCCGTGCACTCCTCCGGCTGCTCGCTCATCCGTCCCTGCCTCCTCTCCCGCCTCGGTGGTCCCTGTGGGGGTGACACCCCTTCTGGCGCCAGAAAGGGTGTCACCCCCACGGAAAACAGCTCCGCAGAACTGGAATGAACGTTCCAGTGCGCTGGTTGGCCACTTCTGGAACGTCCATTCCAGTGGTGCTCATTCCAGCACCCTCCAGCTGAGGAGCCAACCCCCATGACCAGCAGTTCCAGCACCTCCACCCCGCTCGCCGACAACGTCGCCCTCGTGACCGGCGCGACCAGCGGCATCGGGCGCGCGGCGGCCGAGCACCTGGCCGAGCTCGGGGCCCACGTCCTGGTGTCCGGCCGCGACGTCGAGCGCGGGGAGGCCGTCGTGGCCACCATCCGTGCGGCGGGCGGGAAGGCCGACTTCCTCGCTGCCGACCTCGCCGACGTGTACGGGGCGCGGGATCTCGCCCAGCGCGCGATCGAAGCCGGCGGCGGGCGGGTCGACATCCTCGTCAACAACGCGGGGATCTTCCCCTTCGGCTCGACCGTCGAGTTCTCCAACGACGACTTCGACGCCGTGGTCGGGGTGAACCTCAAATCGCCGTTCGCGCTGGTGCAGGCCCTGGTGCCCGGCATGGTCGAGCGCGGGGCCGGGACGGTCGTCAACGTCAGCAGCGCCGCCGGGCAGCGGGCGCTGCCGGCCGCCGGTGTCTACTCGGCGACCAAGGCCGCGCTCGACCAGCTGACCCGGTCCTGGGCGGCCGAGTTCGGTCCGTCCGGGGTACGCGTGAACGCGGTGAGCCCTGGCCCGGTCCGGACCGAGGGCACCGTCGACTTCACGGACCTCCACGCCGAGTTCGCGGAGATCTCACCCAGTCGCCGCGTCTCCGAGCCCGCGGACATCGCCGCCGCGATCGGCTTCCTCGCCGGTCCCGGCGCGAGCAACATCCACGGCACCGTGCTGCCGGTCGACGGCGGTTACCTGGCCGCCTAGGACCTCGGGGCGCCGCTCGTCAGGGAACGAGCCGGGCGGCGCCCTGGTCGGCCGAGAGGGCCATCGAGGCGTAGGCGCGCAGCGCGGCGGAGACCGGACGCTCCCGGTTCGCCGGCTGCCAGCCGATCTTCTCCCGGGCGGCCCGGCGCGCGGCCAGTTCCTCGGGGGAGACGAGCAGCTGGATCGACCGGGTCGGGATGTCGATCTCGATGAGGTCGCCCTCCTCGACGAGGCCGATCGTGCCGCCCGCGGCCGCCTCGGGGGAGACGTGGCCGATCGAGAGACCCGACGTCCCGCCGGAGAACCGGCCGTCCGTGATCAGCGCGCAGGACGGGCCGAGACCGCGGCCCTTGAGGAACGAGGTCGGGTAGAGCATCTCCTGCATGCCCGGCCCGCCCTTGGGGCCCTCGTAGCGGACGACCACGACGTCGCCGGCGACGATCTTCCCGCCGAGGATCGCGGACACCGCGTCCTCCTGAGACTCCGTCACCTTGGCCGGACCCTTGAAGTACAGCTGGTCCGCGGCGATGCCGGCGGTCTTCACGACGCAACCGTTCTCGGCGAGGTTGCCGTAGAGGACGGCGAGGCCGCCGTCGGCGGAGTAGGCGTGCTCGACGTCGCGGATGCAGCCGTCGACGGCGTCGGTGTCCAGGCTGTCCCAGCGTGCCGTCGAGGAGAAGGCCTCGGTCGTGCGGACGCCGCCTGGGGCGGCCGAGAACAGCTCGAGCGCCTTCGGGTTCGGGTTCTCGCGACGGATGTCCCAGGCCGCGAGCCAGGACTCGAGGTCCGGCGAGTGGATCGTGTGGACGTTGCGTTCGAGCAGGCCCGCGCGCTCCAGCTCGCCGAGCAGGGCGGGGATGCCGCCGGCCCGGTGGACGTCCTCCATGTGGTACTTCGGCGTGTTCGGCGCGACCTTGCTCAGGCACGGGGTCGAGCGGGAGAGACGGTCGATCTCCGACAGGTCGAAGTCCACCTCGCCCTCGCGCGCGGCGGCGAGCAGGTGCAGGACGGTGTTGGTCGAGCCGCCCATCGCGATGTCGAGGCGCATCGCGTTGGCGAACGCCTCCCGGGTCGCGATGTTGCGCGGCAGCACCGACGCGTCGTCCTCGCCGTAGAAGCGGCGGCAGAGGTCGACGACCAGGCGGCCGGCCTCCAGGAACAGGTCCTTGCGAGCGGCGGACGTCGCGAGCGTCGAGCCGTTGCCCGGCAGCGAGAGGCCGAGGGCCTCGGTCAGGCAGTTCATCGAGTTCGCCGTGAACATGCCCGAGCAGGACCCGCAGGTCGGGCAGGCGGAGCGCTCGACGTCGAGGAGCTCGGCGTCGGAGACGCTCTCGTCCGCGGAAGCCGTCATGGCCGAGATCAGGTCGAGCTTCGGCCGGGCCACCCCGTCGGTGACGACGACCTTGCCGGCCTCCATCGCGCCGCCGGAGACGAAGACCGTCGGGATGTTCAGCCGCATGGCGGCGATGAGCATGCCCGGGGTGATCTTGTCGCAGTTCGAGATGCAGACCAGGGCGTCGGCCTGGTGGGCCTGGACCATGTACTCGACCGAGTCGGCAATCAGCTCGCGGCTCGGGAGGCTGTAGAGCATGCCGCCGTGGCCCATGGCGATGCCGTCGTCGACCGCGATCGTGTTGAACTCGCGCCCGACGCCGCCCGCGGCCGCGATCTCGTCGCAGACCAGCTGGCCGAGGTCCTTGAGGTGGACGTGGCCGGGCACGAACTGGGTGAACGAGTTCGCTACCGCAATGATCGGCTTCCCGAAGTCGCTGTCCGTCATGCCGGTCGCACGCCAGAGGGCGCGCGCTCCGGCCATGTTCCGGCCGTGGGTGCTGGTGCGGGAACGCAGATCTGCCATTGTTCGGTCCTAACTCGGGCGTTTTCCGGGCCTGGCCCGGCAGCGCAGCACCTCCATCGTACGAGCGATGTCGGAGGGACCCTGATTCATGGATCCGTACCGGACCCCCGAACGGCTCGCGCTGCGCCAGCTGGTGCGGTCATTCGTCTCCAACGAGGTGCTGCCCCACCAGGATTCCTGGGAACGCGCCGGCGAGCTGCCGCGGGAGCTGCACGTCGCCGCCGCGCGCGTGGGGCTGCTGGGGTTGCACTACCCGGAATCGGCCGGGGGAGGCGGCGGGGACGCGATCGACCTGGTCACGCTGACCGAGGAGGCCCTCTACGCGGGCGCCGCGGGCGGCCTGATCGCGAGCCTGTTCACCACCGGCATCGCGGTGCCGCACCTGATCGCGGCCGGGGACCCGGCCCAGATCGACCGCTGGGTCCGGCCTGCGCTGGCCGGGACCGCGATCGGCGCCCTGGCGATCACCGAGCCGGACGGCGGCTCGGACGTCGCCGGGCTCCGGACCACCGCGGTCCGCGACGGTGACTCCTACGTGGTCAACGGGGCCAAGACCTACATCACGTCGGGCTGCCGGGCCGACTTCGTCGTGACGGCGGTCCGGACCGGGGGGCCGGGGGCCCGCGGGGTCTCGCTGCTGGTGATCGAGCGCGGGACGCCCGGGTTCACCGTCTCCCGGAAGCTGGAGAAGATGGGCTGGCTGTGCTCGGACACGGCCGAGCTCGCGTTCACCGACTGCCGCGTCCCGGCGGCCAACCTCGTCGGGGCGGAGAACACCGGCTTCGCCCAGATCGCCCAGCACTTCGTCACCGAGCGGCTGATGCTCGCGGCCCAGGCCTACGCCGCCGCGCAGCGGTGCCTGGACCTGACCGTGGAGTGGTGCCGGCTGCGGTCGACGTTCGGCGAGAGGTTGATCAGCCGTCAGCTGGTGCAGCACACCCTGGTCGAGATGGCGCGGCGGATCGACGTCGCCCGGACGTACACGCGGAACCTCGCGGTCCGGTACACCGAGGGCGAGGACTGCATCGCCGAGGTGTGCTTCGCGAAGAACACGGCCGTCGAGGCCGGGGAGTGGGTGGTCGACCAGGCCGTCCAGCTCCACGGCGGGCTGGGCTACATGCGCGAGTCCGAGGTCGAGCGCCAGTACCGCGACATGCGGATCCTCGGTATCGGCGGCGGCACCTCCGAGATTCTCGCCGGACTGGCGGCGAAGCGGCTGGGCCTCACCGACTGACCGTTGCTGACGGGAAGTCAGGCAGCGACCGACTCCCGCTCCCGCGCCGCCACCGGCCGCGGGACGCAGGCGAGCACGACCAGCGCGATCCCCGAGATCGCCCACACCGTCTGCTCGGTCACGGCCCCGGTGCCGAAGGCCTGCTCGACGAACTCGGACGCCCCGCTGTCCATGGCGAGGAACATGTAGCCCATCACCAGGGCGGAGGCGGCCTGCGAGATCCGGACGTCGGGGCCGCAGGCGCCGGCGAGCTCGGCGGCGGTCCCCGAGCGCGGGCCGACCGCGTACGGCAGCGCCGAGGAGCGGCGGCCGCACTGCTCGGTGAACCAGCCCTGCGCCCAGGCCGCGGCCTCGAGCAGGTAGTAGGCGATCAGCGCGTAGGTCACGATCGCGACGCCGTGGCCGCGGTGCTGCAGCCACATGTAGGTCATCGCGACCATGCCGATCAGCGCGGGCACCCAGAGCAGGTTCACCGGAATTCCGCGCTGGAACTGCGTGAGGATCCACGCCGCGACCACGATCGACAACGCGCCGAAGATGTACTGCCAGGCGCGGGCCTCGCCCGGCATGGAGGCCCACGGGGCGAACATCCAGACCATGCCGAGGTTCATCGCGAGGTGGGTGAAGTGCCACCCGCGGATCTGCGGCCGGTCCGGCCCGAGCGTCAGCACGTGGACCACGTGCGTCGCGGTGATGACGGTCAGGATCAGCGTCCCGAGAACCTGCACCCACAGCGGCATGAGGTTCATGCCGCCGGCGCTGTGGTGGTCATGCATGGGTGGCCGCCCCTCCCCGGCGCACCGAGCGCCAGATGCGTTCGATCACGAGGTAGAGCAGGAACGACACCGCCAGCGTCGGCAGCGTGTAGGCGAGCAGACCGAACACGACCATCATCGGGACCGGCACGGCCTTCCACAGCGGCCCCGACACCTTCGGCGGGACGCCGAGCGTGCCGCGCGGCCGGCGGATCCACCACATCCGGTAACCCGCGACGATCAGCACGATCACGCCGATCGACAGTGCGGTCAGGAACAGCTGGTTCCAGACTCCGAACAGCGTGGCCTGGTGGAAGTAGATGCCGATCGAGGTGGCGCGGGCCATCCAGGGCTTCTCGTCCCAGTCGACGCGGTCGAGCACCGTGCCGGTGCTGCCGTCGACGGCGATCGTCGTCGGCTCCAGTGGCCACTTGGTGTCCCGCAGTTCCGCCTTCCATGCCTTGCCCTCGGCGGTCGGCGGCGAGTACTTCACGAGGCCATCGAGACCCGCGGACTCCGCGGACCGGGCGACGGTGTCGATCTGCGGCAGCACCGCCGCGGCCGCGAAGGTGGGGGCGTCCGACGGGACGTCAGATCCGCCGTTGTGCTCGGCGTGCTCGTCGGCCGCCGCCGCTCCGGTCGGGGCCGACAGCGCGGCACCGCCGGGCAGGGTCGTGTCGAGGGAGGGGCCGGGGCTGCTGAACGTCGCGCGGAGGTCGTCGACGCGGGAGCCCGCGAAGTTCGTCCACGTCAGGCCGGTGCCGACGAGCGAGAGCAGGGCGACGGTGAGCCAGAGCCCGAGCGTGGTGTGCAGGGCGTTCGCTCGGGCGTAGGGCGTCCGGGCGCCGCGGAAGGAGAAGGCGCGGACGAACGAGCGCCGGATCGTCGGCCACTTCAGGTAGATGCCGGTGAGGATCGAGACCAGCAGCCAGCTCGCCGCCAGCTCCGAGAGCGGCGCGACGTTGTCGCCGAGCCGCCAGCTCGAGTGCAGATTCCGCAGCCACTCGCCGGGCCGCGTGTCCTCGGCGATCTCGCCGGTGACCTCGCCGGTCACGGGGTCGACGTAGACGCTGACCGCGCCGGGTGCGTGGCCGAACTCGCCCGCGGTGCCACCGGGCGGCGCCATCGCGACGGCGGTCGTCTCGCGGCCCTCGAAGACGCCCGGTGCGGCGGGAGTCACCGCGGTGACCGTCCAGCCCGGGTGCTCGGCGCGGGCCGCCTCGACCTGCTCCGAGAGCGGCTTGGGTTCGGCCCAGTCGACCGACGACGCACTGAGGGTCTTGCCGTGCAGCGCGGACTCGATCTGCGGGTTCCAGGCGAACAGGATCCCGGTGACCGCCAGCGACAGGATGATCGGGGCGGCGAGGAAGCCGGAGAGGAAGTGCAGCCGGACCAGCAGACGCGTCGTCTCCGGGCGGCGCCGGCGCGGGCCGGACCCGGGGCCGACGGGCAGGACGGGCGGCGGCGGGGTTCGGGCGGGCGCGACGTCGAGCGCCATCGGCGTCCTCCTGGTGCGGGATGCCCGTCCACTCACCGCGACGTCGTTGGTGCGATCGGTGTCAGGCGCTACTGCAACAGGTCGACGTCTCCACCCGTCGAGTTCCCGGTCCGTCCCGATTCGCTCGATCGGCCTAAGGTCGTTGCGTGACTGCTCTCGAATTCGCCGTGTTCACCGAACCGCAGCAGGGTGCGTCCTACGACGACCTGCTCGCCGTCGCCCGGACCGCCGAGGACGCGGGCTACGCCGCGTTCTTCCGGTCCGACCACTACCTCGTGATGGGGGACCGGGACGGCCTGCCCGGCCCGACCGACGCCTGGATCACCCTCGCCGGCCTGGCGCGGGAGACCTCGCGCGTCCGGCTCGGGACGCTCGTCACCGCGGCGACGTTCCGCGAGCCGGGGCCGCTGGCGATCGCGGTCGCGCAGGTCGACGTGATGTCCGGCGGTCGCGTCGAGTTCGGCCTCGGGGCCGGGTGGTACGAGCGCGAGCACCAGGCCTACGGGCTCCGCTTCCCGGACACCGGTGAGCGGTTCGACCGCTTCGCGGAGCAGCTCGAGGTGATCACCGGGTTGTGGGCGACCGACGGTGGCTTCAGCTTCTCGGGCAAGCACTACGAGGTGCTCGACTCGCCCGGGCTGCCGAAGCCGGCGCAGCGGCCCGGCCCGCCGGTCGTCATCGGCGGCGTCGGGGCGAAGCGGACCCCCGCCCTGGCCGCGCAGTTCGCCACCGAGTTCAACGTCGCGTTCCAGCCGCTGGATACCGCGACGACGCAGTTCGCCCGCGTCGACGACGCCTGCCGCGCGATCGGCCGCGACCCGGCGTCGATGCGCCGCTCGCTCGCCCAGGTCGTCTGCGTCGGTCGCGACGACGCCGAGGTCGCCCGCCGCGCCGCGGCGATCGGCCGTGAGGTCGACGAGCTCAAGGAGAACGGCCTCGCCGGCACCCCCGCGGAGGTCGTCGACAAGCTCGGCCGCCTCGTCGAGGCGACCGGCATCGTCCGCGTCTATCTGCAGACCCTCGACCTCGCCGACCTCGACCACGTCGAGCTGATCGCCGCCGAGGTCGCCCCCGCCTTCGCCTGACCTGTCAAAAAAGGGTGACACCCCTTACTCACCAGTAAGGGGTGTCACCCTTTCTTGACACAGGGCGGACGGGCTCTCGGACGGGCCCCCGGCCGGGGGCTCTCAGACGGGCTTCGAGCCGGCCTCGCCGGGGGCGAGGTCGAGCTGGGTGGCCATGCGCTCGCGCAGGATGTTCTTCTGGATCTTGCCGGTGACGGTCATCGGGTACTCGTCGACGATCACGACGTACTTCGGGATCTTGTGGTGCGAGATCTTGCCGGTGCAGAACTCGCGGACCGCGGCGGCGTCGAGGGTCTTGCCCTCGGCGACCTTGACGCAGGCGCAGAGCTCCTCGCCGAACTTCTCGTCGGGGACGCCGACGACCTGGACGTCGACGATGTCCGGGTGCGTGTAGAGGAACTCCTCGATCTCGCGGGGGGCGATGTTCTCGCCACCGCGGATGACGGTGTCCTTGATGCGGCCGACGATCTTGACGTAGCCGTCGGCGTCCATCTCCGCGAGGTCGCCGGTGCGCATCCAACCGGCCTCGTCGATGGCCTCGGCCGTCTTCTCCGGGTCGTTCCAGTAGCCGCGCATGACGGAGTAGCCGCGGGTGCGGAACTCGCCCCGGGTGCCGCGGGGGACGATCTTGTTCGTCTCGGGGTCGACGATCGCGATCTCCAGGTGCGGGTGCACGCGGCCGATCGTGGAGACGCGGCGCTCGAGGTCGTCGTCGGTGCGGGTGTGGCAGGAGACCGGGGAGGTCTCGGTCATGCCGTAGGCGATGGTCACCTCGGTCATGCCCATCTCCGACACGACGCGCTTCATGACCTCGACCGGGCAGGGTGAGCCGGCCATGATGCCGGTCCGCAGGCTGCTGAGGTCGAGATCGCCGATCGACGGGTCGGCGAGCATCGCGATGAACATCGTCGGGACGCCGTAGAGCGAGGTGCAGCGCTCCTGCGCCACGGCCTTCAGCGTCGCGGCGGGGTCGAACGCGGGCGCCGGGATGACGACGGTCGCGGCGTGGGAGAGGCCCGCCAGGTTGCCCATGACCATGCCGAAGCAGTGGTAGAAGGGCACCGGCACGCAGACGCGGTCGTCGGAGGTGTACTTGCAGACCGCGCCGACGAAGTAACCGTTGTTCAGGATGTTGTGGTGGGTCAGCGTCGCGCCCTTGGGGAAGCCCGTCGTGCCCGAGGTGTACTGGATGTTGATCGGGTCGTCGAAGCTCAGTGAGTCCTGACGCTCCATCACCTCAGGGCCGGGCTCGGTGCCGGTGGAGAGCTGGGTCCACTCCGGGTCGCCGATGAAGACGATGTCCGCAAGCTCCGGGCACTCGGGAGCGACCTCGGCGACCATCGAGCGGTAGTCGCTGGTCTTGAACGCCGGGACGGTGATCAGCATCCGGCTGCCCGACTGGTTGAGCACGTACTTGAGCTCGTGCGTCCGGTACGCCGGGTTGACGACGACCAGGATCGCGCCGACGCGCGCGGCCGCGTACTGGGTGATGACCCACTCGCCGTGGTTCGGGGCCCACAGGGCGACCCGGTCGCCGGCCTGGATGCCCTTGGCGAGCAGTCCGGCGGCCAGGCGGGAGACGTCCGCGTCGAGCTCGGCGAACGTCCAGCGCTTGCCGGCCTGGACGTCGACCAGGGCCTCGAGGTCGCCGTTGTCCCGGGCCTGGCGGGTCAGGACCGCGCCGATCGTCTCGCCGAGCAGCGGGACGTCGGACGTGCCGGAGGCGTAGGACGGGGCGGGGGCAGACATCAGTCGAGCTCCTTTGCGGTCACACAGACGTGCCGGGACAGCGTGTTCTCCCTACGAGCATTACTCCGACCTGCGGTTTTTGCCAGGCCGGGGGCCCTCGGCACCAACGGTTGATGGTGTCAGGGCCGGCCGCCCCCGCCGAACCGCATCCCGCCGCCCGGGCCTGTGAAACCGCCGGTCAGACCGCCGCCGGGCCCACCGAACGTGGTCCGGCCGGAGGTCGTCGAGCTCGCAGGGACGTCCGCGCCGGTGTCCGCGAGGACGACGGTGTCGCCCGCGGCCAGGCCGTCGGTGATCTCCGTCCGGGTGGTGCCGACCGCACCGGTCGTCACCGTGCGACGGGCGGGCTTGCCGTTCTGCAGCAGCGTCACGAAGGCACTTGCGGCGGTGCCGGTGGGCGTCACGGCGGAGTTCGGGACGGTCACGGCGTCGGTCGCCGAGCGCAGCGTGATCGCTACCGTCGCCGCGGCGCCCTCGGCCAGCGCGGCCGTCGGCTCGGGGACGAGGACGGTCACCGGGTAGGTCGCGCTGCCGGCCGAGGTGTCCGGCAGGACCCCGATCGAGCTGATCGACCCGGCCGCGGGTGAGTCCGCCCCGTCGGCGGTGACCTCGGCCGGCATGCCCGCCGCCAGGGTCGTGGAGGTCGCGAGCGGAACGTTGAAGGTCACCTGGACGGCGTCGGTGCCGAGCAGCGTGATCGCCTCGCTCGCGGCGACGCGATCCCCGGCCGCGAACGGGACGGACCCGACGACGCCGTCGACCGGCGCGCGGAGGACCGCCGCCTGGAGGTCCTCCTTCGCCGCGGCGAGCTCTGCCTCGGCCGCCCGGACGGCGGCCTGATTCACCGCGGTGCGGGCGGCGGACTCGGCGGACGAGCCGCCGCCGCTCCGGTCCCCGGACGGGGCGCTCGCGGACCGGCGGCCCTGCTCCAGCAGCTGCGCGGCCTGCTCGGTCGCCTGCTGGGTGATCTGCTGAGCCTGCTTCGTCGCGGCCTCGGACTGCGCGACGATGCGCTGCACCGCCGCCGTCATCGCCGCGGAGAGTTCGTCGGTGGCCCGGGTGACGGCGGCCTGCGCGGTCGCGACCTTCGCCTGGGCGTCCTGCACCGCGCGCAACGCGTCGGCGCAGGCGAGCAGCGCCGTGGCGTCGGGCCCGGCGGGCTCCGCCGGTTCCTCGGCGTCCGACGTCGGCACCGAAAGAGCATCGGCGCAGGTGGCGGCCTGGGCGGTCAGCGCGGCCTCCGCGGCCGTCAGGGCCGCGTCCGCCGCGGCGCGGGCGCTGTTGACCGCCCGCACCGGCGCGGTGAGGTCGACCGTGGGCGCGGTCGTCCCTGACGCTCCATCAGGCTTACCGGGCCGGGTTGCGCCGCGGTCCTTCGACTGATCACCGCTCGACGGCTGCCGGCCGGTCGAGGAGTTCGACGACGGGGCCGAGGAGGACCCGGAGCTGCCCGCGGCGAGGGCGGCCTCCGCCTGGCGAAGGGTCGCCTCGGCCGCACGGACCGCGGCCTGCAGGTCGGTCTTGTCGAGCGTGGCAAGGACGTCGCCCTCCTTCACCTCGTCACCGGGGGAGACCTTCACCTTCGCGACGGTTCCCGCGACGCCGAACGCGGCGCTCGCACGGCCCGTGCGGGCGACAGTGCCGCTGTACGTCGCGACCTGATCGACCGAGCCGAGGCTCGCGACCGCGGTCCGGTAGTGCACGGCGTCCTCGCCGGCGAGGGCCCAGCTGGTCCCGACGCCGGTGACGATCAGCCCGCCAAGTGCGATCGGGACCCCGCGGCGCACGAGGATCCGGCGCGCTCCGGGACCGCGGAATCGGGTGGGCTCAGCCATTGCCGTTCTCCGTCCCGGCCGGTCGACCCGGCCGCCCGAAGCCGGTGGTGCAGGCGCCGTCGACCGCGGAGCGGACGGTGATCGAGGTCGCCGTGATCGCGCCGGTGTCGTCGGCGCTGCCGAGAGCGGTGACGCACCGGCCGACCTTGAGCGCGGACGCGGTCGCCGTCACGGTCTTGGTGTAGGTCGTGGCCTCGGTCAGCATGACGACGCGCGTCGACGTGCCGGAGGTGCCCGGATTCGGCATCGACACCGTCATCGTCGTGCCGTCGATGGCGGCGACCGTCCCGGCCGCCCCGCGCATCCCCGCCGGCCGGGAACCGCCACCGGGTGGGAGGCCACCGTCACCCGGGCGCGCATCCCCGCGGGCCTGCGGAGCGCCGGTCGGACGGAAGCCCTCGGACGGCCCACCCGCGCGCGTCCCGCCCGGGAAGCCGGCGGTGCAGGAGCCGTCGACGGGGGTGCTGATCGCGACGCTCGCCGCGGTGACGGGCTCCGCGTCGGCCGCGGCGGCCTCGGCCGGCGTGCTGGTGATCGCGGCGGTGGCCTCGGAGGCGACGTCCCGGACCTGGACGCAGTCGCCGACCCGGATGTCCTTGCGGGACGCCGCGACGGTGTCGGTGACGACGGTCGCGTTGGTCCACGTGACCGCAGTCTGGTTTTGCGTGTTCTGGACCTGCATCGTTCTGCCGCTGACCTCGGCGATCTGCCCCGACGCCCCGGGGAAGTTGCGTCCGCCCGGGGTCGGAGCACCTCCGGCCGCGCCGCTCTCGGTCGGGGCGGCCGGGGCGCCGGTGCTCGGCGTGGTGTCGGACGCCGGAAACGCGCCGGCGGCGTCGTCGCTCCCGCCGCAGCCGGCGAGCACGAGGACGGCCAGCGCCGCCGTGGGAGCGGCGAGACGGAGCCGCCGGTTGCGGATGGACGCGAGCATGAATTCCCCCAGGATGGTGATGGAGCGTCAGAGTCTTAGGCGCGAGCGGTCGGTCAGGGCGTGCGCAGCGCCTCGATCGGCGTCAGGCGCGCAGCGCGGGCCGCCGGGTACACCCCGGCCGCGACGCCGATCGCGAGAGAGATGAGCAGGCTCACTCCCGCGACCGAGGGGCTGACCGCGACGGGTTGGTCCAGCGCCGCCGGCAGCGCGGCGGCCACCCCCAGGCCGGTGGCGAGGCCGAGTGCCCCGCCCGCAAGGCCGAGCCCCGACGCCTCGGTGAGGAACTGGGTGCGGATGGCGCGTGGTGTCGCGCCGAGCGACTTGCGCAGGCCGATCTCGCGGGTCCGCTCGGTGACCGAGACCAGCATGATGTTCATGACGCCGATCCCGCCCACCAGCAGCGAGATCGCGGCGATGCCGCCGAGCATGACGGTGAGCGTCTTGTTGGTCTCGTTGGCGGTGGACACCAGCGACGCCTGCGTCGTGATCGTGAAGTCCGCGTTCGCGGTGGAGACGCCGTGGTTGGTGGCCAGGGCCGCCTGCGCCTCCTGGTAGGCCGCCGCAAGCGCGTCCCGCGAGGTTGCCTGCAGGTAGATCGTGCTGACGGCGTTCCGCGCCGACCCCGACGCGACACGCGTCGAGTACGTCGTGGACGGCATCAGGACGAGGTCGTCCTCGCTGGTCGCGGAGGTCGAGCCCATCGGCTCGAGCACGCCGATCACGGTGAACGTCGAGCCGGCGATCGTCACCGACTGTCCGACGGGGTTCTGCCCGGCGAACAGTTCGGTTGCCGTGTCGGGCCCGAGCACCGCCACGGGCCGCTGCGCGGCGAGGTCGTCGGCGCTGAAGAAGCGGCCCGCGGAGACCTCGCGCGTCCGGACCGAGAGCCACGAGGGGGAGGTTCCGGACACGGTCGTCGTCCAGGTCGTCGACCCGGCGGTCAGGGACTGCATCCCGGACGCGACCGGCGCGACGGCGGCGATGTCGGGCGCGACCTCCGGGGAGGCGAGGGTCTCGGCGTCGCGCAGGGTCAGCGTGGTGGCCGACCCACGGCCGCCGCGGACTCCCGTCGACGACGTCGTCGAGCCCGGCGAGACGATGAGCAGGTTCGAGCCGAGCTTGTCGATCTGGTCGCGGACCTGCGCCTGGGCGCCCTGACCCAGGCCGACCGTCACGGTGACGGCCGCGATGCCGATGAGGATGCCGATCATCGTCAGCGCCGACCGGAGCCGGTGCGCACGGATGGCCTCCAGCGCGGTGCGCGTGGTGTCGCGGGGGTTCACACGGCACCGCCGTTGAGGTAGTCCTCGGTCACGAGACCGTCCGCGATCCGCACGACCCGGGCCGCGGCCTCGGCGACCTCGGCGTCGTGCGTGATGAGGACGATCGTCCGGCCGCCGGCGTGCAGGTCGGCGAGCAGCCCGAGCACGTCGGCGGTGGACTTGGAGTCCAGGTTCCCGGTCGGCTCGTCGGCGAGGATGAGCGCCGGTTCGGTGACGAGCGCCCGCGCGACCGCGACGCGCTGCTGCTGGCCGCCAGAGAGCTCGTTGGGCTTGTGGTCGACCCGGTCGGCGAGGCCAACACGTTCCAGCGCGGCCATCGCTCGCTCGCGGCGTTCACTGCGCGGGGTGCCGGCGTAGAGCAGCGGGAGTTCGACGTTCCGCCAGGCGGGCAGTGACGGCAGCAGGTGGAACTGCTGGAACACGAATCCGATCCGTGCGTTGCGGACGTGCGCGAGTGCGGTCTCGTCCATCGCGGACACGTCGACCCCGGCGAGGTGGTAGGTGCCCGCCGTCGGGGTGTCCAGGCATCCGAGGATGTGCATCAGCGTCGACTTGCCCGACCCCGACGGGCCGACGACGGCGACGTACTCGCCCGCGTTGACCTGCAGGCTCACCCCGCGCAAGGCGTCGACCGCCAGGGCGCCGGTCTCGTACCGCTTGCGCACGTCCGTCAGCTGCAGGACCGGGGCGGAGGTGTCCGACCACGCTGAAGCGGCGTCAGTCTGCAGGAGGGCGCTCATCGCGCACCGCCCATCGGCATCCCGGGCATCCCGCCTCCGGGGATCGCGCCGCCGGGCATCATCCCCGCCGGCGGGCCGCCGAACTGGCCGCCGAACTGGCCGCCTCCGCCCGACCGGTTGCCGCCGCGGGTCTCGCCGGCCGGCCGGGTGATCGTCGTGACCTGGACCTGGTCGCCGTCGACGAGTCCGGACAGCACCTCGGTGCTCGTGCCGTAGCTGGACCCGACGCTGACCTCGACGGTCCGGGTCGCGTCACCCTCAACCTTCGTCACGACGGTCTTGCCGTTCTCCTGGCGCAGCGCCGCGGTCGGGACGGTGAGGACGTCGGTCAGCTGTTTGGTGACGATCGCGACGGTCGCACTGCCGCCGGGGTGCAGTCCCTCCGGGGTGCCGGTGATCTTGATGGTGACGGGGAACGTCGACGAGCCGCCGGACGAGCTGGAGGCGACAACGCCGACCGAGCTCACCGTGCCGAAGACTGCCTGCGTCGCGCCCGACGGCGTGATGCGTGCCTGCTGGCCGGTCTTCACCGAGGCGAGGTCGGTACCGGAGACCGCGGCGTCGACGACGTAGGACTTCGTCCCGACGACGGTCACGTGCGCGCTCGACGAGCCCGCTCCCGACGAGCCGACCATGCCGCCGCCGTTCCCGCCGGAGAGGACGTCGCCGACGACGATGTTCACCGCCGCGACGACGCCGTCGATGGGCGAGGTGAGCTTGGCTGCCGCGAGGTCCGACTTGGCGGCGGCGAGCTTGTCCTTCGCCGTGGCGAGCTGCGCCTTGGCGGCCGCGAGCGAGGCGGACCCGGACGCGGCGTTCATCTGCGCCTGGGCCGACGTGACGTTCGCGGCGGCGACGTCGACCGCGCGCTGGAGGTCCTTCGTCCCGACGCGGGCCAGAACCTGACCCTTCGTCACGGTTTGTCCGACGGTGGCCTTCACCGCCGTCACCGTTCCGCCGACCGGGAACGACAGCTCCGCGACGTCGGCCGCGTTGATGGTGCCGCTCGCGCTCACGGTCTGCTCGATCGTCCCGGCGGAGACCGTGGCCACGATCGACCGCGCCGCTGCCGCAGCCGCGGAGGCCGAGTCCCGGGTCAGGGCCCAGGCCCCGGTCCCGCCGGCGGCCAGGACGAGCAAGGCGACGGCGCCCACCACCTTCGGGTGGCGCCGGAGCGCAGCCGATCTGCGCGCTTTCGACATCGCGTTCCCCCCACGAGTTCGCATTCACCGCCGTGACCGTCCCGCCGGTTCGCGGCTGTTCTCTCGATAGGACGGAGCGCGCCTTGGGCGTTGCTGTGATCGTTCCTGTGGATTCCTGTGGCCTGCCCGCCGGACCCGAAGCCACAGTTGGCGCACAACATCGGCACAGAGCGACGACAGCGCCCACGCTGACATTGACAGGCATGACGACGTTGATCCCGAACCCGTCCACCCCCGTCGAGCCGGCCGAGCGCCCGATCGTGCGCCACCCCGACGGCAGCCCGGTGCGCGTCCTGGTCGTCGACGACGAGCAGAGCCTGTCCGAGCTGCTCCAGATGGCGCTGCGCTACGAGGGCTGGGAGATCCGGACCGCCGCCAACGGCTCGGACGCCTTGCGCGTCGCCCGCGAGTTCCGGCCCGACGCGGTCGTGCTCGACATCATGCTGCCCGACATGGACGGTCTGACCGTTCTGCACAAGCTGCGCGCCGAGGCCGACACCCCGGTGCTGTTCCTGACCGCGAAGGACGCCGTCGCTGACCGCGTCGCGGGCCTGACCGCCGGGGGCGACGACTACGTCACCAAGCCGTTCAGCCTCGAGGAGGTCGTGGCCCGGCTGCGCAGCCTGGTCCGGCGCTCGCTCGCCGCGGGTAACGCCAACGCGAACCGCCTCGTCGTCGGTGACCTCGTGATGGACGAGGACAGCCACGAGGTCCGCCGCGGGGGCGAGGAGATCAAGCTGACCGCGACCGAGTTCGAGCTGCTCCGGTACCTGATGCGCAACCCGAAGCGAGTGCTCTCGAAGGCGCAGATCCTCGACCGCGTCTGGAAGTACGACTTCGGCGGCCAGGCGAACGTCGTCGAGATCTACATCTGCTACCTGCGCAAGAAGATCGACGCCGGCCGCGAGCCGATGATCCACACCCTCCGCGGCGCCGGCTACGTGCTCAAGCCCGCCGCCTGACGCCACGCGGTTGGATGGGTCCGTGGCAGCGGACCTGGACCTGAACGACCTCGACGAGGTCCGGCGTCGGGTGGTCGAGCCCGTCCTCGCCGCGATGCTGCGGCCGGGGGAGTTGGTCTCCGCCGACCTCGTCGTCGCCGACGACTGGCCGGACACCGACGAGTCCGACTGGGCCTGGAAGCGCTGGCCCAACAACCCCGACGCCCCGCGGCCGGGGGACGAGCCGGACTCGCTGTACCTCGTGGTGCGCGCGGGCGAGAACGAGCAGCACACCGCGTGGCTCGGGACCCTCGACCTCTCCCGCCACGACGCCACGGACGTCGCGGAGCGGCTGGCGTCGGTCTTCCACGACTGGATCGCCGAGTCGTCCTTCGGCTGGGGCGAGGCGCGCTCAGCCGCCGACGTCGAGATCCCGGGCGCGGCTCGCGACTCCGACGGCCGGCCGATCGTCGGCCTCTGGATCGGCGCCGGTGGTCCCGAGGTGACGGTCGACTGGACGCCCGTCGGTCCTGCGACGCTGTCCGCCGAGCTGCGCGCGGACCTGTCGGCCTGGTACGACCGCTACGTCAGCTGGGCGACGGAGGCCGACGCGGCGGCGCAACGCCGCTCCGAGGCGCTCGCGGCGAAGCCGGCGGGGTTCCAGATCACCTTCGTCGACGCGGCGAGGACCGAGTCCGAGGTCGCCGCCGTCCGCGTTGCCCGGGCCGAGGCGCACCTCGGCTCCTGGCGGCAACTGCTCGCGGAGCTCGAACCCGCCCGCGACGCCCTGCTTACCCGCCTGGCGACAGAACTCAGCGACGCCTACGTCGCGCCCCCGCCCGCCCGGATCCTGTGATCCGTTGAGCAAGGGGTGTCACCCCTTGTTCAACGCGGGCTACTCGGCGGCGATGACGCGGAGGACCTCGTCGAGGGTGGTGAGGTCCTCGGAGACGAGGCGGACGGCCTCGGTGATCAGGGTCGGCATGCCCTCGGCGATGGCTTCGAACCGGACGACGTCGGCGTTGGCGCCGTCGGCGACCAGGGCCCGGATCGAGGGGGTCATGCGGAGCATCTCGTAGACGCCGACGCGGTCGTGGTACCCGGTGCCGCCGCAGTACGAGCAGCCGGTGCCGACGAGGAACTCGGTCTTCGGGGTGCCGCCGTGACGGAGGTAGATCGCGCGCTGCTCGGGGGTCGGCTCGACGGGGCGGGCGCATTTCGGGCAGGTCCGCCGCAGCAGCCGCTGCGCCATCACGGTCAGGACCGAGGACGTCACGAGGTACGGCTCGACGCCCATCTCCAGGAACCGGTACAGCGCGGAGACCGAGTCGCGCGCGTGCACGGTCGAGAGCACGAGGTGCCCGGTGAGCGCGGCCTGCACCGCGATCTTCGCGGTCTCCGGGTCGCGGATCTCACCGACGAGGATGACGTCCGGGTCCTGACGCAGCAGCGAACGCAGGCCGGTCGCGAACGTGGTCCCGATGGCGGGGTTGATCTGGATCTGCGTGATGGTGTCGACGACGTACTCGACGGGGTCCTCGATCGAGCACAGGTTCGCGCCGACGGAGTCGAGCTCGCCGAGCGTCGCGTAGAGCGTCGTGGTCTTCCCACTGCCGGTCGGGCCGGAGCACAGCAGCATCCCGGAGGTGTTCGCCGCGGCGGCGGCCCAGGCGCGTGCGGTCTCGGGGTGCATGCCGAGCTCCGCGTAGCGGACGCGGCGGCGCTCGGACTCCAGCAGCCGCAGCACCACCTTCTCCCCGTTGACGCCGAGCGTGGTGGAAACGCGGACGTCGACCGCGCGTTCGCCGCGCGCGTCCTCGGTGCGGAAGACGAACTGCCCGTCCTGCGGCCGGCGCTTCTCGACGATGTCCATGCCGGCGAGGACCTTGATGCGGCTGACCACGCCGCCGGCGAGCTCGAGCGGCATCTGCAGGACCTCGTGCAGCACCCCGTCGACCCGGTAGCGGACGCGGACGCGGTGCTCCTGCGGCTCGATGTGGATGTCCGACGCGCGGTCGGCCAGCGCGTGCGAGACGAGCTCGTCGACGACCTCGACGGGGGAGATGTCCGCGCCGATCGTGACGAGACCGGCGGCACGGCCGAGGACGCCGATCACCTCGGCCGGGCCGCCGTTCGGTACCGAGCCCGACCCGGGCCACCAGCGCGCACGCACAATGTCCCGTCCTCCGGTCGGCAGCGTCGGCGACCTGTTTGTCGGTCGGCGGCGGTCGCGACTTGACGGTGTTGACGGGTGAATGGCGGGAATTGAACCGACGCGTCAGGCCTGGGCGTTGCGCACGATCGAGGCGGCGACGCCGCGGGCGATGCGGAAGACCACGTCGGGCTCGAGCGGCAGACCCTCGGACGCGATGGCCGCCATGTGCATCGCGAGCAGCGCCATCCGCACCTGCAGCCGCAGCTCCGGGGGAGCCTCCGGCCCGACGACGGTCGCCGCGATCCGGTCGACGGCCCGCCGCGGCCCCTCGCCGGAGACCAGGCCGAGCTCCCGCATCAGGCGCTGGTTCGCGTTGATGAACTTGCCGACCTGCAGGCCCTGGGCGCGGACCAGGTCCGCCCAGCGGGCGAGCAGCTCGTCGAGGTCGGGCCGGGCCTGCTCGGCCCAGGTCACGGTCTCCTCGACCGCGTCGAGGTAGCTGCCGACGAGCTCGCGGGCGATCTCTTCCTTGCTGGTGAAGTGGTGGTACAGCGCCGCCTTGGTGACGCCGAGTTCCTCGGCGATCGCTCGCATGGAGACGGCGTCGTAGCCGTCGCGGCTGAACAGGTCGAGCGCCGTCGAGAGGGCTCGGGCACGGGTGCCAGGGGTCGGCGCCTGCGGCGCCGGCTCCGCACTCATCGGGCCTCCTCGGAAACGGTGGGGAACGGTGGGGAACGGGTGGGGAACGGCGGGGGTGGGAAATCCCGTCGCGTCCGCGCCGGCTGCGAGCAAATCTAGGGGGTGTAGACCTCATCCGTTCGGCCAGTTCTGTCCCGAACGGAATGTGCGCGCCGGTAATTGCGTTGCGAGCTTACCGACCGGTCAGTTAGCTTAGGTGACCGGAGGGGAACGCACAGCCGAACGGCAGGGAGTACACGCATGTCTCAGGAGGCACCGGCGTCGCCGGCTGCACAGCCGGTCCCGCCTGCCTCGCGCCCGGTCGACGAGTTCGGGTACGAGCAGCGGTCGCATCGCGAGATCTTGCTCGTGATGTCGGGTCTGATGATCGCGATGATGCTCGCGATGCTCGACAACATGATCGTCGCGCCGGCGCTGCCGACGATCGTCGGAGAGCTCGGGGGGCTCGAGCACCTGGCCTGGGTGACCACGGCCTACATCCTCGGCGTCGCGGTGGCGACCCCCGTGTGGGGCAAGCTGATGGACCTGTTCGACCGGAAGTTCATCTTCGTCGGGTCGATCGTGATGTTCCTGGTCGGCTCCGCGCTGTGCGGCATGGCCCAGGGCATGACCGAGCTGATCCTGTTCCGCGCCTTCCAGGGTCTGGGCGCGGGCGGTCTGATCGTGGGCGTCATGGCCGTGATGGCCGTGATCGTGCCGCCGCGCGAGCGCGGCAAGTACGCCGGTTACTTCATGGCGATCATGCCGGTGTCGATGATCGCCGGCCCGCTGATCGGTGGCTGGATCACCGACCACGCCTCGTGGCGCTGGGCGTTCTACGTGAACGTGCCCGTCGGTGGTCTCGCGCTGTTCGTGGTCATGGCGACCATGCACCTGCCGAAGCCGCCGAAGAAGCAGGTCTCCATCGACTGGTGGGGCACCGGCCTGATGGTCACGTGGGTCACCGCGGTCATCCTCGTGACCAGCTGGGGCGGCACCGAGTACGGCTGGGGTTCCCCGACCATCCTCGGGCTGATCGCGGTCAGCGCGATCGGGTTCGTGGCCTTCATCGGCGTCGAGCGCAAGGCGGCCGAGCCGGTCCTGCCGCTCGGGGTCTTCCGCAACTCGAACTTCACCTTCGTCGCGGTGCTCAGCTTCGCGGTCGGGTTCGTGATGTTCGGCGGCATGACCTTCCTGCCGCAGTTCCAGCAGTACGTGCAGGGGCAGTCCGCGACCAACTCCGGTCTGCTGCTGATGCCGATGATGGTGGGCTCGCTGTTCACCAGCGTCGCCTCGGGCCAACTGATCACCAAGACCGGGTCGTACCGGATCTACCCGATTCTCGGCACCGTCGCGATGACCGTCGGCCTCGCGCTGATGGCGACCATGGGCACCGGGACCGGCGAGGTCGAAACCGGCGTCTACATGTTCATCATGGGCTCCGGCATGGGCCTGCTGTTCCAGTCGACGATGCTGATCGCGCAGAACAGCGTGGAGATGAAGGACATCGGCGCGGCCACCGCGACCGCGACCTTCGTCCGCAGCATGGGTGGCTCGCTGGGTGTCAGCGCGCTGGGCGCGATCTACGCGCACCAGCTCACCGGCACCATCACCGACCGCCTCGGCCCGGACAACCCGGTGGGCGACGGCACCGAGCTCTCGCCCGAGGTCGTCCGGACCATGCCCGAGCAGGTCGTCGACGCGATCCAGCACGGCATCGTCGACGGCCTCTCGCCGGTCTTCGTGGTGTCCGCGGTGCTCGCGGCCCTCGCGATCCCGGCGGCGCTGGCCATCAAGCACGTCCCGCTGCGCGGCGGGCCGGGCTCGGCGCCGGCTCCGGCCGCAGCACCGGCGGCCGCCCCGGACGCTCCGGCGGCGCAGGCCGCCGCGGCTCCCGTCTCGGCGGAGACGATGAGCAGGGCGACCGCCGCGGCGACCGAGGCCTCGACGCTGACCGTCGGCCCCGTCGGGCCGGGTGTGGTGGTCCGGACGGTCGACGGGGCGCCGGTGCCGGGAGCAACGGTGACGCTGCTCAGCCGGTCGGGTCGTCAGCTCGAGGTCGGGACGGCGGACGAGACCGGGGCCTACCTGCCCTCGGCCGCGGGTGCCGAGGCGTACGCGGTGATCGCGTCCGCCCCGGGCTACGCCCCGCACGCCGGGATCGTCGCCCCGCCGAACGGGGTCGCGCAGAAGGTCGTGCTGACGCCGCTGGCCGCTCAACCCTCGGCGGGCCGGCGGGTGGACCAGCCGGTCAGCTGACCCGGCGGGTCGAACGGATCAGATCAGGTCTTCCTTGGGAGGCCCGGGAAGCGTGTGGCGCTGCTCCAACCAGCAGTTGCCGACACGGTGGTAACCCCGGGCCTCCCAGAAGCCGAGGGTGTCGGGCGTGACGTAGTCCCAGCCGCGGAACCACTTCGGACCCTTCCAGCAGTACAGGTGCGGCAGCACGAGCCGGACCGGCGCGCCGTGCTCCGCGGAGAGCGGGACACCGCCCAGCGTCGTCGCGATCAGTGCCTGCGGAGAACGCAGGTCCTCGACGGTGACGTTGGCCGAGTAGCCGTACTCGCCGTAGACAAGAACGTCGGTGACACCGGGCGGCGGCGGGGCGATCTCCAGCAGCGTCGCGGCCGGCACGCCCTCCCACTCCAGGTCGAGGCAGCTCCATCCGCTTGCGCAGTGCAGGTCGGCGGTGACGCCGGTCGCGGGCGCCTCGAGCAGTTCCGCGACCGAGGTCGTGACGGTGCGGTCCGCGAGCTGACCGCCGACCGCGATCGGCCACGGGTCGGGCTTGCGGCGGGGGATCGGTCCGTAGTGGCGGACGGGAAGGTCCGGTCGCGCCTTCTGACCGGGCGGCAGCGGGTGGTCCTGGTCGGACGTCGAGTCGGGCACGGCCACGATCACAGCTAAGCACTCGTGTCTGCGAGGACTCACAAGGCCCCCTGCGGCCGGGCGGCGGATTGCGCTACCTGCCGGTAGATCCGACCCGTACCCTGCGGGCAGCGAATCAGGAGGGCGCGTGCACATCGAGCTGCCGACGTGGGCGATCTACGTCTCGATGCCGCTGATCGCCGCCATCATCGGCTACGTCACGAAGCTGGTCGCCGTCGAGATGATGATGCGACCGCTCGAGTTCAGGGGCATCCCGCCGTACCTGGGCTGGCAGGGCGTCATCCCGCGCTTTGCGCCGCGGATGGCGAGCATAGCCACCGACCTCATGCTCTCCCGCCTCCTGACGACGCGGGAGTTGTTCGACCGCATCGACGGCCGTGAGATGGCCGCGCGCCTGCAGGAACCGATGCGCGCCACCATCGACGAGATGACGCGCGAGATCATGTCGCGCCATCAGCCGCTGGTCTGGGAGGCGATGCCCGAGGTCGGCCGCAAGGCGGTCATCTGGGCCGTTCAGCGGCAGGCGCCGAAGATGGTCGAGCGCCTCGTCGACGACCTCAAGCGCGACCCGGAGTCGGTCATCGACCTGCGGGCCGTCGCCGTCGACGCGCTCGTTCGCGACAAGGCGCTGCTCGTCTCGCTGATCCGGCGGATCGGCAAGAACGAGTTCAACTTCATCATCCGCGTGGGCGCGCCGTTCGGATTTCTCCTCGGCTGCGTCCAGGCCGGCGTCTGGGCGGCGACGCACAACGTGTGGGTCGTGCCGATCTTCGGTGGCCTCGTCGGCTTCCTCTCCGACTGGGCCGCGCTGCAGCTCATCTTCCGCCCGGTCCAGCCCCGTCGCTTCGCGATCTTCCGCTGGCAGGGTCTGTTCCACCGCCGTCGCGCCCAGGTCATCGAGGACTACGCGAAGGTTCTCGGCGAGGAGATCCTCACCCCGGCGAACCTCATCGACGCGATGCTCACCGGCCCCCAGGCCGACCGCCTCTTCGCCCTCGTCGCCCGCGAGGTCGACACCGCCGTCAACGCGCAGGTCGGCCCGGCCAAGCCGCTGGTCGTCCTCGCCGTCGGTGGCCGCAAGTACCAGGAGCTCCGCTCGGAGATCGTGGCCGCGGCCGTCACCCGCATGCGCGGCAGCATCGACGACGTCGGCGCCTACGCGATGGAGGCCCTCGACGTCCAGGGCACGATCATCACGAAGATGTCCGCGATGACCGACGAGGAGTACGAGAACCTCCTCCGCCCCGCGTTCAAGCAGGACGAGTGGAAGCTCATCGCCGTCGGCGGTGTCCTCGGTTTCCTGATCGGTGAGCTCCAGGTCCACCTGCTGCTGACCTGAGGCTCACCCGGTTCCCGCCGGTCAGCGGCCGCCGGCCTGGCCGATGCCGTTGACCCGGAGGGTGTACGGGGCCTCGAGGGTGGCCTTCTCCTCGGGGTCGTCCCAGCCGACGACGGCGACGAGCAGGGGATAGCGGCGCAGGGCCTTGAGCTGAGCCGGCGTCAGGGTCACCGAGTACCTGCCCGCGAAGCGGAAGACCTGGATCCGGCGGCCGACCTCGTCGATGCCGACGATCTGGAGCGACCAGTCCTTCACCGGGATCGGGGAGATCTGGGTCATCGTCCGGAACGGGTCGGTGCTCGAGCCGTCGCTGATCAGCTGCCCGCCGACGGTGATGTCGTCGACGGCCCAGCCGCCCATGTTGATCAGGGGGTCGGACTTGAAGCGGAACCCGATCAGGACGTCCTGGCCCGCGTAGGGCGTCAGGTCGAACACCTGCGGCGTCGGGACCGGGACCGACCCGGTGAACCCGTAGCCGTGCTCGCTCTTGGTCGTGAACGCGTTCTCCAGCGTCTGGTAGGTCTTGCCGCCGTCGGTGGAGATCAGGACGTAGCCGAAGTCGTAGTCCTGTTCGAGGTTGTAGACGGTGGTGAACGTCAGCAACGGGTTGGCCGCCGGGACCTTGGCGGGGAAGACGATGCTCGCGTCGGTGTCGGGGGTGTTGCCGGAGAACAGCACCGGGTTGTCGAGCGGGGTCGACGGCAGCGGCGGGGCCGCGATCGTCGGCACGGACGGGACGTTCGGCAGCGGCGGCAGCGAGACCGCGGGCAGCGGGTAGGAGTTCTGCACGGTCCACTGCACCGGCAACGGCGGCAGCGACCGGTCACCGCTGAAGCTCAGTGACTTCAGCTGCGTACCGTCGAGCGGTCCGACGCCGAGGCCGCGCAGCGTCACGTAGTCGGCGCCGTTGGACGCGGCGCCCACGGCGCTCATCGCCGCCGGGTTGAGCAGGTTCACCGCCGCCCGCAGGCTCTCGGTCGTGACGAGCTTGCGGTTCACGCCGGACAGGCGCATCCCCTTCTGCTCGAGCAGGCGGTCGAGCAGGGTCATCAGCTGGTAGTCGCGCAGGAGCTGCGGAACCTTCGGCCGGCCGTCCAGCAGGCTCAGCACGTGTCGCAGCGAGCTCAGGCCGCGGCGGACGTTGTCGCGGTGGAGCTCGGAGAGCACCTCCGGGCCGAAGCGGTCGCGCAGGTAGAGCAGGAACGACTCGGCGTTGCCGTAGTCGGCGAGCAGTTCCTTCGCGGTGCCCTGGTCACCCCAGCGCGTCAGGGAGTTCGCCGGCCCGCCGCAGGGGACGGGCGCCGGGTTGTACTGCGTCACCAGCGTCCGGAAGCCCTGGAAGCACGCGACGTAGGCGTTGTAGCCGAACTGGTTCACGCTCAGCCGCGAGTCCAGGTAGCCGGTGACGTGCTCGGCGTACATCGACAGGCCCTCGTTGACCCACTCGACCTCGTCGACGTCGATGTAGTACATGAGCAGGTGTTGGTACTCGTGCGCGAAGACCGACTCGTAGAAGTACGGGCTGCCGTCACGGTTCAGGCAGGGGTCCTCGCTCGGCTGGTGCGGCGGCTCGGGGCCGATGTTGTGGGCCCAGTCCTCCGCGTCGATGGTCATGATGTTGCGGTCCGTCAGTTCGTTCGCGGCCGGGTTGAAGAACCCCGCGACACCGGACCGCTCCTTGGGCCAGTTGTAGAACGACTCGTCCCGGATGTTGTCGATCAGCGTCACGACCTTGTTGCCGTCGCCGGAGAAGTCGAGGCCGGTGGTCGTCAGATCCTGCTGCGCCTTCGACCCGTCGCGGTCGGGCGCGACGCTGAAGGCCTCGGACTCGCGCGGGAGGATGTTCTTGTCGTACTCGCGGATCAGGTACTGGATCTGCTCGTCGGTGATCGTCGTGTAACCCGGCAGCTTCGCGCGGCAGTCGCCCGGCCGCGTCTCGATGCCCTTCGACACCGCGTCGGAGCCCGACGCGATCCAGACCTCGATCGCGTCACCGACCCCGCGGAGGGTGAACTCCTTCATGTACTGCAGGCCGGTGACGAAGTCGACGCTCGGCCACATCCGCTTGGTACCGACCGGCGGGGTCTTCCCTGCGGTCGTCCGCCCCGCCTGGGCCTTCCCCGCGGGACTCTCCAACCACCGCGCCACGGTCTCGGCCGTGTCCGGGGCGAGCGGCAGCTTCGCCGTCGACGGCTCGTAGTGCTGCACCCCGGCGGGGACGATGCCCGTGGGCGCCGGTGCGGCCGGCTCGGACGCCCGGGCCCCGCCGTCGAAGGTCAACGGGCTGAGCGCCAGGGCGGCGACCACCAGGCCGGCAGTCCAGACACGCGTCATGGGGGCGGTTCCTTCCACGCAGGGCCGTATCGGGAGTTAACGAGCGAGGGGGTGGTCTGTCACGTCGGATCGGCGGAGGGTTGCGGATCAGTTGCGGTGGGTGCTCGGTAACGCCGGAACGTGGGGACGGCGAGAGCGAGCAGGACGACGGCCGCGCACAGCAGGCCGCCGCCCACCCACGAGGCCTGGACGCCGACCGCGGCCGCCGTGGTGCCGGCCCGGACGTCCCCGAGCCGGGGTCCGCCGGCCACGACGACGATGAACACGCCCTGCATCCGCCCGCGCATCTCGTCGGGGGCGTAGGTCTGCAGCATCGTCTGCCGGTACACGGCCGAGACGAGGTCCGCGGCGCCGCCGACGGCGAGCAGGAACACGGCCAACCACAGGTTGCCCGCGAGCCCGGCCCCGGCGACGGCGAGACCCCAGACGACGATCGCCGCGACGAGGGCGACGCCCTGCCGCTGGACGCGCCCGACCCAGCCCGAGGTCGCGCCGGCGACCACCGCCCCGATCGCGAGCGCGGCGAACAGCCAGCCAACCGCGGCGTCGCCGCCGAGCTCCTCGGCGCGGGCGGGGAACAGCGCCCGTGGCATCGCGAAGACCATCGCGACGATGTCGACGGCGAACGACACCAGCAGCACCGGTCGGGTGGCGATGAACGCGAGCCCGTCGATCACCGACCGCAGACCCGGCGCACTGATCTCGCCCAACGGCGGCAGGCTCGGGAGCCGCGCGGCGGCGTAGAGCGCGGCGAGGTACAGGACGGCGTCGAGGGCGTACGCGGCCGAGAGCGAGACCTGGGTGATGATCAGCGCCGCCAGCAGCGGGCCGGCCATCATGCTCACGTTGCTCGTCGTGAAGCCGAGCGTGTTGGCCGCGGCGATCTTCTCGGGCGGCACGACGCGGGGGATGATCGCGCCGCGCGTGGAGCCGACGACCGCGAACGCCGCCGACTGCAACGCGACGAGGGCGAGCAGGACGGCGACGCTCTCGACGCCGAGCAGCGAGTGCACGAGCAGCCCGAGGGTCGTCAGCCACATCGTCACGGAGCCGAGGAGCAGCACCCGCCGACGGTCGAGCGCGTCCGCGACCGCGCCGCCCCACAGCCCGAACACGACCAGGGGCACGAGGCCGACCGCGCCCATCATGCCGACCCAGAACGAGGAGCCGGTGATGTCGTAGATCTCGACCGGCACGGCCACCGCGGTGACCTGGAACCCGACGAAGGCGATCGCGTTGCCGGCCCAGAGCCGGCGGTAGTCGCGGTGCTCCAGCGGGCTCAGGTCGATCGCGTGCCGACGCCAGCCGCGACGGTCGCCCCCCATGAGCCGGAAGGCTACGTGCCGCACCGTCGCACGCGGCCTGCGGGACATGGTCCGGCGGCGGTGCAAGGATGGGCGCCGTGCGTCAGGTGAAGGTCGCGGTGCTCGGGGCCGGCTCGTGGGGGACGACGGTCGCCTCACTCGCCGCCCGCAACGTCGACACGGTCCTGTGGGCCCGTGACGCGGCCGTGGTCGAGGAGATCAACGACAAGCACCAGAACAGCCGCTACCTGGCGGGGTTCGCCCTGCCGCGCCGCCTGCGTGCGACCACGTCGCTGGAGGAGGCGGTCTACAACGCCGACGTGCTCGTCACCGGCATCCCCTCGCACGGGATGCGACAGGTGCTCAGCGACTGCCGGGACTTCGTCCGGCCCTGGATCCCGATCATCAGCCTGACCAAGGGACTGGAGCAGGGCACCCGCCTGCGGATGACCCAGGTGATCGACGAGCTGCTGCCCGGCCACCCGACCGGTCTGCTGGCTGGGCCGAACCTCGCCACGGAGATCATGGCCGGCTACGCCGCGGCCGCGGTCATCGCGCTGCCGGACGAGCAGGTCGCGGCCTCGCTGCAGACGGTGTTCGCGAGCCCCCGTTTCCGCGTGTACACGAACACCGACGTCGTGGGCTGCGAACTCGGCGGTGCGCTCAAGAACGTCATCGCGATCGCGGCCGGCATGGGCACGGGCCTCGGGGTCGGGGACAACACCCGAGCCATGGTCATCACCCGCGGGCTGGCCGAGCTGACCCGGCTCGGCGAGGCGCTCGGCGGCGACCCACGCACCTTCGCCGGCCTCACCGGCCTCGGCGATCTGATGGCCACCTGCATGAGCCCGTACAGCCGCAACCGCATGGTGGGGGAGAAGCTCGCGCTCGGCATGACGACCGAGCAGATCGTCGCCGAGATGAACATGGTCGCCGAGGGCATCAAGACCTCGTCGGTCGTGGTCGAGCTCGCCGAGGAGCTCGGCGTTCCGGTGCCGATCTGCCAGGAGGTCCACGGCGTGCTGCACCTCGGCCGCAGCCCGGTGCAGGCCTACCGCGGCCTGCGCCGGACCGCCGCCACGTCCGAGATCGACGGTCTGGCCTGACACCCAGTCAGGCCGGTGCTGACCCGGTCGAGGTCAGGCCGTGACCTCGAGGTCCATCGGCACGAGGTGAACCGTGCCGCCGGTCTGGAACTGGATGAACATCCGGTAGCGCCCGGGCTTGGTGAACATCGGCGCGAGCGTCAGATCCGGCCCGCCGGTGGCGTTCGCGTCGTCGGCCTTCGGCATCTCGTCCGGGTGGACGTGGACCGCGGACAGGTCACCCTGGCGGAACCCGGTGATGTGGGCGAACGACGCGAGGTAGGGCTGCAGCGTCGAGACGCCCTCGCCGTCCTTGGTGATCGAGAGCATCAGCTTGTCGCCGTTGACCTTGGGCTGCCCGTCGATCTTCAGGTCGTAGCCGTCGACGCTCGCCGTGCCCAGGGCGGCCGGGGCGGTGGTGACCGGGGTGTACTTGCCCTCGACCGTGATCTCGGTGCCGAGGATGCGGTCGTCGAACTCGCCCTCGGGTGTGAGCGCCTGGAACTCCGTCACGAGCTGGTACGGGCCGGGTTCGGGGACGGTGAGATCGACGCTCCACTCGCCGGTCTTCGTGTCGAGCGACGGGTGGATGTGCTGATAGTTCGTCAGATCCTTCCGGACCAGATACGTGTGCATGAGCTTGGTCTGCTGGCGGGTGTAGTCCTTCTGGACGCCGTTCGGGCCCTCGACCGTGAAGGTGAGCTTCCCGGCCTTGCCGGGCTGGGTCGGGGCCTTCACGTCGACGAGGCGGTATCCGCCCAGCGAGGCGGCCGTGCCGTCGCCGACCTTGCTCATGTCCATGGTCATGCCGTTCATGTCGGCCATGTTGTGGCCGGCACTGGACTGCGCCGCGTGGGCGGAGTGGTCGGTGGAGTCGTCGTCGCCGCCGCAGGCGGCCAGGGTCAGGGTGAGGAGCAGGGCGGCCGCAGCGGCCGGGGTGCGGTTCATCAGGGTCCTGTCATGGTGCGGGGGCAGATCGGGACGTCCGTCGGGCGCAACGGCTCCCTCTGACCCGTCGCACCGACGGTGGGTTCAGTTCCCGCGCGGGGGCGCCGATACCGGGAAAGGACGCCGCCTGGGAAAATCATCAGCCTCGCTTGTCACTCTCGTCACTCCTGTTACATTCGAGATCTGGGAGAAGCTCGGATTCGGCAGGGGAGGCCGAGCGCGCCCGGGTCGGGACGAGAGTCCGGTCCCGACCGGATCGGTGAGGGTCGAGCGGACAAGGAGCGGGGACATGCGACGCGTCCGTGCGGCGGCGGCAGTGGCGGTGGGTCTCGGACTGGTGGTGCCGCCGGCGCTGCTGGTCGGGGCCGAGGGGGCCCAGGAGCCGGAGATTCGGCCGGTGAACGGCGTCTTCGAGCTCGTCGGCAAGGGCTACGGCCACGGTCGGGGGATGTCCCAGTGGGGCGCGCAGGGGGCCGCCACGCTGGGCATCAGCCATCCCGAGATCCTCGCGTTCTACTACCCCGGGACCACCCCGGCCACGGTCGCCGACAGCGGGGCCATCAAGGTTCACGTCACCGCTGACACCAACAAGAACCTCGAGGTCCGACCGCGCAAGGGCCTGCGGGTCCGCGTCGGCTCGACGTGGAAGACGGCTCCCACCAAGCTCAACGGCAAGACCGTGACGCTCTGGCGGGTCGACCGCCACACGAACGGCAAGTTGCGCGTCCGCGGCCTCGCCGGCGGGAAGTGGCGGCTGCTCAAGTTCAACGGCAAGGGCCAGCACGCCGGCCCGGTGCGCTTCGTCGGGCCGACGTCCTCGAACGTCATCCGGCTCGTCCTGAACTCCGCCGAGGAGCGTGACTACCGCGGCCAGCTCGTCGCGATCTCGACCGGGGGCACCGTGCGCGTCGTCAACCAGGTCAAGATGCGCGACTACCTGCGCTCGGTCGTGCCCAGTGAGTCGTACCCGAGCTGGGCCCCGGCCGCCCTGGAGGCACAGTCGGTGGCGGCGCGGACCTACGCGCTGTGGCGCAAGAAGTACATGTCGCTCGGCTTCGCGGACATCTGCGACACGACGATGTGCCAGGTCTACCACGGGGCCCGCACCGCCAACGGCAAGGGAACGGTCACCCGCACCTGGGAGTACAAGAGCACCAACGCGGCGATCAAGGCGACGGCCGGCCGCTACCTGACCTACAACGGCGCGCCCGCGCTCACGGAGTTCTCCGCGTCCAACGGCGGTTTCTCCACCTCGGGCGACAAGCCGTACCTGATTGCGAAGCCCGACCCGTGGGACGGCGTCGTCGCCAACACCGCGAGTTCGTGGAAGGCGACGCTGAAGGCGTCCACGATCTCCAGTGCCTGGCCCGAGATCGGCAAGCTCCAGGCGATCCGCGTGGCGCAGCGCGACGGCCGCGGGGAGTGGGGCGGCCGCGTCGTGCAGGTCCGCCTGGTCGGCTCGACCCGCACCCTGCTCGTCGCGGGGACGACCTTCGCCTCGCGCATGGGACTGCGGCACTCGTGGTGGAACAGCGCGATCCTCCCGACGCCCACCCCGACCCCGATGCCGACCCCGACGCCGACCCCGACGCCGACCCCGACGCCGACCCCGACGGTCATCCCGACCCCGACCCCGATCCCGACGCCGACGCCGGCCGCGGCCAAGCGCTCGGCGCCGGCGCCCGCGGCCCCGCCGCCGTCGGCTCCCGAGGCGGCTGAACCCACCCCGGTGCCCACGCCGGTGCCCACGCCGGTGCCGACGGCGACGCCGGTCCCGACCCCGGTCCCGACCTCGGAGCCGGCGGCCGAGCCGGGTGAGTCAGGCCAGGGCCTGGGTCAGTAGTTGACCAGCGTCAGCAGGTAGAACGAGGTCAGCGCGGACGCGCAGGCAGCGGTGACGAGGACCAGGACCGCGACCGCGCCGTAGCCGGATCGGGACCACGCGCCGCCGCGGTGCCGGGCCCGGCGGGACCGTGACCGCCCGTGACCCTCGGTCCGGCGGTCCGACGACGCTGCGGAGCGACGGCGGGAGAGGACGGAGCTGGCCATCACGGCCGCCCCGGGACGCTCGGGAGGGCGGGCACTGCTCCGGGCCAGGTAAACGGGTTACCAGACCACGCACCGTTCTGTGCCGTGATCACCCGGAATTCCCCTTCCAATCCCCAACAACTCGTCACCAAATCTCGCAGATTGGTCAGCTTGGAGGGGTGCTGCGCGGGTTGTACAGCGTTTGGGCGTGTCGGGGCGGATTCGACACGCCGGGTGATGCGGTGATTACGGATCGGGGCAAAATCGGCTGCCCCGCCCGGGTGGGGACGGGGCAAAGTCGGACATACCTCTCGAATCACGTCAGTAACACTAGTCCCAAAGTTTTACTTTTCTCGCGTGGGTGACGGATGCCTCGGAGGTCTCCGAAGGGCGCGGACGTAACGAAAGGCGCGATCCCGGCGTTGTCCAGGTGAGCCCCGAGGAGTGCGCGTGCCCCAGATCCGCCGTACCGCCCGGCTGCGGCGTGCCGTGCTGGCCGCCGCGCTGGCCCTCGGCGTTGCCACGGCCGTCCCGATGCCGGCGCGGGCGGCCGGGGCACCGGGCTCGCCGGGGGGCGAACCGGAGTTCGCACCGATCCGGTCGGCGACCGTCCACCCCGGCGTCCTGCTGGTGACGGACGGCAAGGGCTGCACCGCCAACTTCGTCTTCACCGACGCGGCGGGGCACTACTACCTCGGCCAGGCCGCCCACTGTGCGAGCCGCGGCGAGCCCGACAACTTCAACGGGTGCGTCGACCCCGTGCTCCCGCTCGGCACCGAGGTCACGGTGGCCGGCGCGGGCGTGACCGGCGTCCTCGCCTACAGCTCGTGGCACACGATGCAGCGGGTGTCCGAGCCCGACCCCGTCACGTGCCGGGCGAACGACTTCGCGCTGGTGCGGCTGCCGGCGGACGCCACGCGGGTCCTCAACCCCTCCGTGCCGTGGTTCGGCGGCCCGGTCGGACTGAGCACGGGGTCAACGGGACGGGGTGCGCCGAGCACGGGCGACTTCGCGTACGCCTACGGCAACGCGCCCGTCCGGCAGGGCGTCGGGCTGCTCGCGCCGAAGCACGGCCTGATCCTCGACCGCTCCGACGCCGACTGGACCTACCTGGTCTACTTCGTGACCCCGGTGATCCCGGGCGACTCGGGCAGCGGCGTGCTCGACGAGCAGGGCCGGGCGCTCGGGGTCGCCTCCAGCCTGATCTTCGTCCCGCACCCAGCGAGCAACGGTGTGGTCAACCTGGCGAAGGCGCTCGCCTACGCCCAGCAGCACTCCGGCATTCAGGGTCTGCGCCTGGTGCCCGGCACCGAGTCGTTCACGGACTGACCTCGCTCGCCTCCGCGAGGTCCTCGGGCCGCGCGGCCGCGGCCGCCGCGTCGGTCGCGACGACGACCTTCGGCACGAACCGCATCCGGGTGCCGAGGTAGCGGGCCTGGACCTCGGGGTCGGCCGCGACCTCGGCCGGGGTGCCCTCGGCGAGGATCCGGCCCTCGGCCAGGACGTAGACCAGGTCGCAGGAGTCGAGCACGGCCTTCACGTAGTGCTCGACCAGGAGGACGGTCAGGCCGAGGTCGGCGTGCAGTCGCTTGAGCAACGAGAACAGTGCGACGCTCGAGGCCGGGTCCAGGCCGGCTGCCGGCTCGTCGAGCAGCAGCAGGCGTGGCCCGGAGAGCAGGCACCGGCCGATCTCCGCGCGCCGACGGGCGGAGAACTCCAGCGTCCCGCAGCGCTCGTTCCAGTACCGGTCGATGTCGAGCAGGCGTGCGGCCGCCCACGCGGCCTCCTCGGCCTCGCGAAGTCGCGCGGCGGCGCGGGGGTCGCCGGCGAGGAACCGCAGCGGGTGAATCCCGATCCGCTGGTACGCCCCGGCCAGCAGGTTGTCGCCGACGGAGAGGTCGGCCATCACGCGCGTGGTCTGGAACGTGCGCGCGACGCCGAGCTTGGCGCGGTCCCACGCCGGCTGGGTCGAGACGTCGGTCCCGAACAGCGACACCGTCCCCTGGTCCGGTCGGCGCACCCCGGAGATCACGTCGAACAGCGTCGACTTGCCGGCGCCGTTCGGGCCGAGCAGGCCGACCATCGACTCGTTCGGGATGCGGATCGACGCGCCGTCGAGGGCGTGGACCGCCCCGAAGCTGACGACGACGTCGCGCGCCTCGGCCGCGTTCGCGATCTCCGGCCGCGGGGGCAGCCAGGCCTCGAGCACGGCCAGGGCGGCGGCGCGTTCCTCGGCGGTGAGCATGCCGATCGGTGCCTCGTCGCCCTCGGCGCCGAGACCTTCGGACCCGCGCAGGACCGCGGCGTCCAGGCGCTCCCGGGCGGTGCGCGTGCGCCGGCCGCCGTGCAGGAGGTAGCGGTAGGCGTCGGCGGCCCGGCCGCCCAGACCACGGGAGCCGAAGACCGCGCCGGCGAGCAGGCCGACCGCGGCGAGGATGAACGGGCTGATGCGCAGCTCCTCGAGCTCGACCGGGGTCAGCTGGAAGGACACCGCGACCAGGACGACGAAGGCGATCGAGTCCAGCCCGGCCAGCACCGGGATCGCCAGCAGGACCAGGGAGTACGGCGAGAGCAGGTTCGGGAACGGCGGCGGTGACTCCAGGTGCCAGGCGGCCACGATGCCGCCGGCGCCCGCGAGCGCCCCGGAGACGGCGAAGGCGAGCACGCGGAACCTCAGCGGGCTGATGCCGACGGCGGCCGCGGCCTGGCGGTCGGCCCCCACGAGGTGGAAGGCCAGGCCCATGGGGGAGCGGCGCAACCGCACCATGAGAACGAGGGCGAGGGCCAGCCAGCCCCAGGCGAAGAAGTAGAAGGCCTTGTCGCCCTGGAGGTCGAGACCGAAGAACCCGGGCCGTTCGATCGTCAGGATGTTGCCGCGGATGTCTCCGCCGGACAGGCCGCCGGCGAGGTCGCCGTAGGTGTAGATGGTGCGCTCGATGATGATCTGCAGCCCGAGCGTCAGCACGACGAGGTAGATGCCGGGCAGCCGGGCGGACGAGAGGGCGACCAGCGCGAGCGCCAGGGCGCCGCCCGCGATCACGGCGACCGCGGCGATCACCCACGGCAGGTCGCCGCCGTCGACACCGCCGAGGCCGTTGGCGCCGGGTCCGTTGTCGGGGTTCCGGGTCAGGTACCCCATCAGGTAGATCGCCGAGCCGTAGATGCCCGCGGTGGCCAGCGAGATCTCGCGGGCCCAGCCGATCAGCACGAGCAGTCCGAGGCCGGTCAGGGCGATCGGCACCGCGCCGGCGACGGTGAAGACCTTGTAGGCGGGCGCGGTGACGGCGTAGAGCACCACCACGGCGAGGGCCACCAGCGAGCCGGGGGTGGACATCGCCGTGAGCACCGGGCGGGACGTGGTGCGCCGGCCGTCGGGACGGTTCAGGTGGGGGACGCGACTCATGCCGACCCCTCCCCGGGAATCGCGGTGGCCAGTTCCTCGTCCGGCACGATCTGCCCCTTGTCGATGACGAGGATGCGGTCGCTGAACTCCTCGCGAACCTGCTGGAACTGCTCCGCGATCAGGACGGCGACGCCGGAGTCGGCCGCGATGCCGCGCAGCGTCTCGTAGATGTGGTCGACGACCATCGGGGCCAGGCCCTGCGACGGCTCCTCGACGAGCAGCAGTTGCGGCTTGGTCATCATCGCCCGCGCCACCGCGAGCATCTGCTGCTCGCCGCCGGAGAGCGTGCCCGCGCGCTGGCCGATGCGCTCGCCCAGGATCGGGAACAGCTCGGCCGCGTAGGACATCTGGTCACGCCGGTGGGCCTTGCGCATCGAGGTCGCGCCGATCAGGAGGTTCTCCTCCACGGTCAGGTTGGCGAAGATCCGCCGGCCCTCGGGGGAGAACCCGATCCCGGCCGCGACCCGCCGGTGGGCGGGCCACCGGGTGATGTCCTGGTCGCCGAGGCGGATCGAACCGGCGATCACCGGCACGGTGCCCATGACGGTCTTGAGCAGCGTCGACTTCCCGGCGCCGTTCGCGCCGAGGAGGCTGATCACCTCGCCGCCCCGCACCTCGAGGTCGACCCGGTGGAGCACGGCCTGGCCGGAGTAGCCGGCGATGAGCTGATGCACCGTCAGCACGGCCCGGGTGCTCACAGGGACTGCCTTTCCAGGAGGAAGACGTTCTCTCGTCGGAACCGGGCGACCGCGACGATGATCGCGAGCAGCGAGCCGTAGAGCACCAGGGTCTGGACGGCGCGGTCGACTGTCCCGAAGACCCCGATGATCAGCGCCGTCTCCAGGAACGAGAACACCAGCGCACCGAGGAAGGCGAGCGGGATCGACCGCATCCCGCCGACCGCGGCGATGGCGAGGCCGTTGAGGAAGAGCAGGAGCATCTCGGCCGGGTTCGGCCCGGCGGTCACGGCGATCAGGACGCCGGCCAGCGCCGCGAGCGCGCCGGAACCGGCGTAGACCAGCGTGCCGACCGCGCGCAACTTGACCCCGCACCAGACGCCGGCCTCCTGGTCGTCCGCGAGCGCGCGGATCACCAGGCCGGTGTGGGTGCGGGTGAGCAGGACGCCCAGGATCATCGAGAGCACCGCGACGACGGCGAGCGTCACCAGGCGGTGTCGCGTCAGCGGGACGTCGTGGAAGACGTAGGTGTGGTTGCCGAACGGGCTGTCCGGGAGCGAGTCCGGCTGGACGTTGAGGTACTGGAAGAAGCCGATCAGCGCCATCATCCCGCCGAGCGAGACGATGGTCAGCGTCATGATGTTCAGGCTCGCGATGCGCCGCGACATGACGATCCAGCCGTACGCGGCCCCGATCGCCGCGCCCAGCACGATGACGAGCAGGAGCGCCACGAACGGATCGAGTTCGGGGCGGCTGCCGTAGCGGTGCGCGCCGTCGGCGTCGGACCCGAACTGGACGATGAAGTTCGGGACGACGTCCTCACCCGGCAGGAACTCGGGGGAGCGGAAGCAGAGCAGCCAGTAGCAGAGCGCGGCGGCCGCGGCGATCCCGCCGTGCACGAACGCGATCGTGCGCGAGATCCGGTAGCTCAGGATGATCGAGATCGGCAGGAAGCCGTACAGGCCGGCATTGACGAACCCCGCGATCAGGACCGTGTCGAGCAGCGACAGGTGCATGCGTCGTAGAACCTCCGATGCCGCGCCGGGACCAGCGCATCACGAGGAATGTCGGCCTGACGCTAATGCACGGGGCTGGGGAGGCCCAGTTCAGAAAACGCCAGATGTTGCGGACCCTAGGTTCCGCGGCAGTGTTACGTCAACGTTCTCTGGTTTTAGAGTGGGCGGTATGGCCCTCCCGTCGCGCGACGCCCGGATCGCCGGCGTTGCGGCTCTGGACCAGCCGCTGCGCCGCGACCTGTACGCGCTGATGGCCGAGCTGGACACCTGGGTCGGCCGGGACGAGGCCGCCGAGCGGCTGTCGGTGCCACGGTCGGTCGCGGCCTTCCACCTCGACAAGCTGACCGAGGTCGGTCTGCTGGAGGTGCGGTACGAGCGCCCGCCGGGCAAGGCGGGTCCGGGTGCGGGACGGCCGGCGAAGCTGTACCGCCGAGCACGTTCCGAGCTGACGGTCTCGGTCCCCGAGCGGCAGTACGAGCTGGCCGGTGAGATCCTCGCCGACGCCGTCCGGGCGGCCGCCGACACGGGTTGCCCGGTGCGCGAGGCGCTGTCCCGCGTCGCCCGGGAGAAGGGCAGCGAGGTGGGCGCCGCGGCGCGGGCCGACCTGCCGCGCCGGCCGTCGGGGCGTGCGCTCCGCGACGCGGCGATGTCCGCCCTGCGGGAGCTGGGCTTCGAACCCCGCGAGCACCGCGGCGAGATCGCGCTCGCCAACTGTCCGTTCCATCGTCTGATGGAGCGTCACACCCTGCTGATCTGCGGGATGAACCTCGACCTGCTCACCGGGCTCGCCGACGGGCTTGAGGCCTCCGACCGCCTGGCGCCGCGGCTCGACCCCGAGCCGCCGATGTGCTGCGTCCGGATCGGACCGGCCTAGCTGTCGCCGCCGTCGAGCCGCAGCGTCCGCAGGACCATGCGCGCGGCCTCGCCGCCCGCCTCCTCGGCGATGTTGAGTGCCGAGGGGACGTCGAGGTCGTCGAGCAGCGCCGCGATCGCGGCCTCCCCGGCCGAGCCGTTCCCGCCGGGGCGGCCGGCGGCCGAGTAGAGCTGGTCGAGCCGGGCGTCGGCGGCGGCGAGATCGTCGTGCGAGAACTCCCACGGGTTCGCCCACGGCCGGTCGAGCAGGTACAGCCGGATGCCGGCCGCGCGGTACTTGGAGAGCAGGTCCGCGACGAGGACGAGGTTGCCGGTCGATTTGGCCATCTTCTCGCCGTGAATGTTGACCGTGCCGACGGCGAGGCGGCCCCGCGCCATGTGGCCGATGCGGGAGGCGGCCTCACCGATCGCGATCTGGTACGCGTGGTGCGGGAAGACGAGGTCGGCGCCACCGGCCAGGACGTCGAAGCCCGGGCCGAGGTGGGCGTGGGCCATGGCGGTGCACTCGGCGTGCCAGCCCGGCCGCCCCCAGCCCCACGGGCTCGGCCACGCGGGGTGGTTCTCGTCGGAGGGGCGCCAGACCGCGACGTCGAACGGGTCGTCCTTGAGCGGGGCGTCCGGGTCGTTGCCGAACTCGCGGAACAGCGTCACCGCCTGCTCGCGGTCGATGCCGAACTCCTCCGGCACGTGCGCCCCGCGGAAGTAGACGAAGCCCTCGCGGTGGTACGCCTTCTTGTTGTGCAGCAGGGCCGCGGCCAGCGCGATCACGTGCGCGACGTGGTGGCGGGCCCGCGGGTCGTAGGTGGGCTTCGCGACGCGCAGTGCGGCCATGTCCTGCTCGAACAGGAACTGCTGCGACAGCGCGAACTCGTCGTAGTTCCGCCCCCGGGTCGCCGCGGCGGCGGTGAGGACGTCGTCCACGTCGGTGACGTTGCGGCAGACCTCGACGTCGATCCCGGTCAGGCCCATCACCGTCGCGCAGACGTCCGCCCAGACGAACGTGGCGGCGTGGCCGAGGTGGGTGACGTCGTAGGGGGTGATCCCGCAGACGTACAGCCGTCCCGGCGAGAGCATCGGCAGGCGAACCCCGCCGAGGCGCAGCACACGGTCGACGGGCTGCGGCGGTATCGCGGTGCGGCCGGCCATGCCGACGACGCCGGACCCGAGTCTGGTGATCCCTGCCATGACCCCATCTTGCCAACTGCCGCCGAATAACATCGCGGGCATGACGGCGGAGAGTGCAGGCGGGCCGGTCGGGCAGGTCCGACCCATCACCTACTACGGCGAGGACGTGCTCCACCGTCCGTGCGCCGAGGTCACCCGGGACACCCCGGATCTGGACCAGTTGATCGCGGACATGTTCGCCAGCATGTACGCCGCCGAGGGCGTGGGCCTGGCCGCGAACCAGATCGGCGTCGGTCTGCGGATCTTCGTCATCGACTGCCCGGAGCAGGACGACGAGGGCCACCCGACCGGGCGCAGCGTCGTCGGCACCGTGATCAACCCGACCCTGCACCTGCCCAACGGCCACCGTGAGCTCGTCGAACGGACCGAGGGCTGCCTGTCCGTGCCCGGCGCGACGGCGGTGCTGGCGCGCGTCAGCGAGGCCCGGGTGACCGGGTTCGACGCGAACTGGGAGCCGATCGAGATCTCCGGCACCGGCCTGGTCGCGCGGTGCCTCCAGCACGAGTGCGACCACCTCGAGGGCACGGTCTACGTCGACCGGCTCCCGAAGCGGGCCCGCAAGCAGGCTCTCGCCGACGCCGACTTCAGCCGCGGGGCCTGACGTCCCCCGGGCCGGGGGACCACCCGGCTCAGCCGACGAACCCGGCCAGGGAGGACCGGTACCGGTCACCGGTGCGGGTGTCCGGCAGCACCAGGTAGGCCTCGACCGGTCCGGGGAACAGCGGTGAGTACGTCACCCACACCGTGCAGGACTCCCCGGCGGGGACGGCCGCGCAGGTGCTCTCGCGGACCGCGAAGCTGAGCGTGCCGGCGATGCCGATGTCGTCGTCGCCGAGCCGGGACGCGGCGGACTTCGCCGGCCGGCCCTCGATCATCGGCGCCCCGAACGCCAGCGCCTCCGTCCCGGTGTTGACCACCGTGATCGGCACGCTGATGGCGCCCGCCCCGAACGCCCGCGCCGGGAACTGCAGGCGGGACGGCGCGATCAGCGGCCCCCGCGGCGTCTCGGCGTTGATGCGGATCTCCCCGAAGTAGGAGCCGCCGGCCCCGGCGCAGCGCTGCTCGAACAGGGCCCAGAACCGGTTGGCGTCCGCGGAGAAGTCGAGCACCTCGAAGTGCCCCGACTGCCCGCCGGTGCACGACCGGTTGCCGCCGGTCACGTTCAGCACCGCGCGCCCGGCGGTGGGCGTCGCCGTCGGGTCGTGGTGCGTGCCGACGGTCATCGGCTCCCCGGCCGGCGGGATCAGGTCGAACACAAACCGCTCGGCCCCCGGGTTCTGGGCCGTGATCCGCAGCCCGTCGCCGGACCGGACGGCCCGCACGGAGTCCGGACCGGTCCGCCACACGTGCGAGGTGCCGCCGGTCACCGGGTCCCCGGGCTCGCCGAAGATCGAGACCACGACGGTGTCCGTGCGGGCGGCCGCGGCCGCCGGGGTCGCGAGACCCGCGCCGGCCGCGGCCAGGCAGAGCGTCAGGGCCAGGCCGCGGCGAAGCGCGAGGTGAGTTCGCATTCGCGCATGCTAGGTGCCCGGGCCGGTGACCGGAACGAATTGGTCGTTACGTGAACGAAGCGGGCGAGGTGGACCAGCTCGGCTCCGCCGGGACCGCCCCGCTGCTGGGAGCGCGGTCCGGTGCCTCGGCGGTCCCGGGGGCGGGAACGGCCTGGGGAGCCCGCGAGCGGTCGGGCGTCCGCATCTCGAAGCGACGGACCTCCCCGCGGTCCTCGAACCCACTGCCGAGCCCGGGGCCGCCCTCGAACCGCTGCTTCAGACGGTCGCGCAGGTCGGTGAGCCCGCCGGGGCGGCCGCCGAGGTCGCCGTCGAGGCGCTTGAGGATCGTCCCGGGGATCGCGCCGGCCTTGGGCACGGTGGTGATCCGGTCGGCGGTTGCGGTGTCGGCACCCTTCGCGAGCGTGCCGGCGACCATCACCTCGTCGCCGGTGGCGAGCTCGCCGGTGTCCTTCTTGACGGTCCAGCTGCCGTCGTCGTTCTTCGTCACGCTCCAGCCCGCGCCGCCGACGGCGGTGTCGGAGTTCCGCGCCCAGGACCGCTTGTACCCGTCCTCGCTGACGACGGTGAGGCGGTCGGCGTCGACGGACTCGACCGTGCCGATCTGGGTCAGGCGCGTGACGTAGCCGCCCTTGCCGTCGGAGACGACGGACTCGCTGTGCAGCAGACCGCCGAAGCCGTGCACGCGCTTGCCCGGGGTGGCGGTGGCCTCGGCGGTGGCCTCGGCGGTGGCGGTGGTGTCCGCCGAGCCGGCGGTGTCGGTGCTCGGCTGGCCGGCGGCGATCGCCGCGCCGCCGCCGGCGACGAGGGCCACCGCGGCCAGGCCGACGGTCAGGGAGGTCGGGATCTTCATCGGGACTCCGTTCTCGGGATGTCTCCAGCGTCACCACGAACCTTGGAACGACCTTGTGCGTTGCTGGGCCGCGGGGATGAGCCGCGGCGCCCGGCGGAGCGGGTTCCACAGGATTGGCACAGAAATGCCACAGACTCGGAACAGAGCGGTGGGCAGAATGATGATCATGCCGACCTCCGACAGCAGCACGGACTCCCGCCCTCAGCTCCGGCGTGCGGACGGGTCGCCGGTTCGGGTGCTCGTCGTCGACGACGAGCCGAGCCTGACCGACCTGCTCTCGATGGCGCTCCGCTACGAGGGCTGGGACATCAGGACGGCCGGGGACGGCGCCTCGGCGATGAAGGCCGCCCGCGAGTTCCGGCCCGACGCGGTCGTGCTCGACGTGATGCTGCCCGACGTCGACGGGCTGGAGCTGCTGCGCCGGCTGCGCGCGGACACCCCGGACATCCCGGTCCTGTTCCTGACCGCGCGCGATGCGGTCGAGGACCGCATCGCCGGCCTGACCGCGGGCGGCGACGACTACGTCACCAAGCCGTTCAGCCTGGAGGAGGTCGTCGCCCGGCTGCGTGGCCTGATCCGCCGGACGCGGGCGGCGGACACCCGCAACGAGGCGCTCCTGGTGGTCGGTGACCTTACCCTCGACGAGGACAGCCACGAGGTCCGCCGCGGCGGCGAGGAGATCAACCTGACCGCCACCGAGTACGAGCTGCTGCGGTACCTGATGCGGAACCCGCGCCGGGTGCTGTCGAAGGCGCAGATCCTCGACCGCGTCTGGAACTACGACTTCGGCGGGCAGGCGAACGTCGTCGAGCTCTACATCTCCTACCTGCGCAAGAAGATCGACGCGGGTCGCGCGCCCATGATCCACACGCTGCGCGGGGCTGGGTACGTCCTCAAGCCGGCTGAGCAGTGACGGGTCGATGACCGCTCCGCCGCCTCCCGCGGCGCCGCTGGTGCCCCCGTCCCCGCCGCCCTCGGCGCGGGACCGGCTGCACCGCGCCTGGACCACCTGGGGGCCGCGCGGCTGGAGCCTGCGCACCCGACTGATCGCGGTGCTCCTCGCGCTGCTGTCGGTCGTCAGCCTCGTCATCGGCGTGGTCAGCGTGGTCGCGCTCCGCAGCTATCTGATCGACCAGCTCGACGAGCGGCTCGACGCCGCCGCCGACCGCACGACGCGCTCGATCGAGTCGCCGATCAACGCCCAGTTCGGCCTGTTCGGCCCTGGTCAGATCGAGGGGACGGTGATCGCGCGGGTCCGCAACGGGCAGCTGGTGACGGTCCCGCGGGTGCTGACCACTAGCGGCGAGACCGGCCAGGTCGCCGGCAACCCGTCGGTGCTGCTCACCGTCGAGCCCGAGACCGGCCCGCACACGCGTGACCTCGGCGGTGACCTCGGGAAGTACCGCGTCCGGGCGGAGTGGGTCTCGGACGGGACGATCGCTGTCACCGGCCTGCCGATGGCGAACGTCAGCGACACGGTGTTCCGACTGGCCGCGATCATCACCGCGGTCACGATCGCCGGGCTCGCGCTCGCGGCCGCGGCCGGTGCCGCGATCGTGCGTCTGACGCTGCGTCCGTTGCGCCGCGTGGCCGCGACGGCGACGCAGGTGGCGACGATGCCGCTCGATCGGGGCGAGGTCGCGCTCGCCGTCCGGGTGCCCGAGGAGGACACGGACCCGCGCACCGAGGTCGGTCAGGTCGGTGCGGCCATCAACAACATGCTCGGCCACGTCGGCGCGGCGCTGAATGCCCGTCAGGCCAGCGAGACGCGCGTGCGGCGCTTCGTCGCCGACGCCAGCCACGAGCTGCGGACACCGCTCGCGGCGATCCGCGGCTACGCCGAACTGAGCCGGCGCAGCCAGGAACCGGTGCCGGAGGACGTCGCCCACGCGATGAGCCGCGTCGAGTCGCAGGCCGTGCGCATGACGGGCCTGGTCGAGGACCTGCTGCTGCTCGCCAGCCTCGACTCCGGTCGCCCGCTGGTCCGCGAGCCCGTCGACCTGACGCAGGTGCTGATCGGGGCGGTCGGCGACGCCCACGCGGCCGGGCCGTCCCACGTCTGGCGCCTGGACGTGCCCGAGGAGCCGATCACGGTCATCGGCGAGAACGCGCGTCTCACCCAGGTCATCACCAACCTGCTCGGCAATGCGCGCACGCACACCCCGCCGCAGACCGAGGTGACCGTGAGCCTCCGCGTCGAGGGAACGGGACCGGCACAGCAGGCCGTCATCACCGTCAGCGACAACGGGCCGGGCATCGCGCCCGAGTTGCTGCCCGAGGTGTTCGAGCGTTTCGCCCGCGGCGACTCGTCACGCTCGCGCGCGGCGGGCAGCACCGGCCTCGGGCTGGCGATCGTGGCCGCCGTCGTGGCGGCGCACCACGGCACCGTCTCGGTGCAGAGCGTTCCGGGCAATACGGTCTTCACGGTGCGAATCCCCGTCGGTCCGCTGCCGCCCGTCGAGGCGAACGGGGTTGCCGTCCGGCACGACACTCGGACGGACGCACCTACCTCTTGACCATCGCCCCGACCGCTAAGGTCTGACGCTGCGTCAGGGGGCGGCAGAAGTTGGGGCGAAAAGAGCGGATTTGCCCGGAAAGTCAGGGGAAATCCGCTCCGGCATGCCCGGGGGCGTTCCCCCATTCGAGTGATCCCACACAAAGAAGACGCTGGAAATTGCAAAGCAGAACTGCAGTAACACCAGCCTCAGTACCGTGATCTTCGAAGCGTAAGAACGACCTGCTTGCTCGCTGGTTCCGTGGGCCACGGGGGGACTGAAGAGCGTTGGATTCGATGAGCTACCGGACGCAGTCCGAGGGGGCACAGATGCGTGCTCCGATGCAGACCTCCGTACCGGCCCGGGCCCAGGTCGCCACCGGCTACGCCGTGGTGCCGCAGCCCGCGGCCGCCGCGGTGTCCGCCGCCGAGGCCAACGCCGCCCGCGCCGAGGCGCTCCGCCGGCAGGGCGTCATCCGCGTCGTGCTCGCCGAGAGCCTCGCGCTCTACGGCGGCGCCCTCGTCGCGCTGCTCTCGTTCGAGCGCGACATCCAGGTCGTGGCCGCCGTCCGCTCCGACGGTGACGCCGTCGCCGCCGTCACCCGGGCCCGCGCCGACGTCGCGATCGTCGACGTCGACGCCCCCGGCCGCGACGGCTTCGCGCTCTCGCGCCGGCTCCACGAGGCCGCGCCCCGGTGCAAGGTCCTCGTGCTCACCAGCAGCGTCACGCCCGGCACCCTGCGCCGCGCCCTCGAGGCGCACGCCCAGGGTCTGGTCGACAAGGACGCCCCCGCCTCCTGGCTGGCGGAGAGCATCCGCCGCGTCGCCGGCGGCGAGCGCGTCGTCGACCCGAAGCTCGCGATCGCCGCGCTCGAGACCGACGCCCACACCCTGACCCAGCGCGAGCTCGAGGTCCTCCGCCGCGCCGCCCAGGGCGAGTCCGTCCGCGAGATCGCGGCCCGGCTCTGCCTCTCCGACGGCACCGTCCGGAACTACCTGTCGAAGATCATCGGCAAGCTCGGCGCCCGCAACCGCATCGACGCCATCCGCATCGTCCGCGACTCCGGCTGGCTCTGACCCCGCTGTCGTGAAAGAAAGGGTGACACCCCTTACTGCGCAGTAAGGGGTGTCACCCTTTCTGGCTCTCCTGACTGATCCGTGGGTCATCGGCCAGGCAGAGCGGGGCGGTGGCCGCCGAGG